>JAFVYT010000058.1 GCA_017508505.1 Clostridia bacterium | reverse complement strand
GTGTGCTTCTCCGTGAATTTCCGGATGCGGACACCGTTCTTCTCACCGCCGACCGTCAGACCGGCGGCAAAGCCCCATAAAGCTCCCGTAAAGGGTGCGGGGCGGAGCCCTGCGAATCTCCCGCCAGGGTGCGGGGCGGAGCCCTGCGGAAAGCCCCCGTTTGGGTGCGGGGTGGAACCCCACAAAACCCCGGTCAGGCGGACCCCATAAAACTCCGGTCAGGGGGTGGCGTAGCCGGCGTCCATCACCGCGTCGTCGACGCCGCGGGTCGAGCCGAAGAAGTGGCGGTTGATCATTGCGGCGATGTCCCTCCGGGCATTGCCGAAGCCGGAATTGGACAGGAGGATGAAATCGAAGTCCTCCTCGGGCAGATAGACGTGCAGGGTGCGGAAGCCGCTTGCGCCGCCGTTGTGACGGATCTGCGCCTTGTTGTAAAAGGGCTTGACGGTGCAGCCCATCCCCATTCCGTTCAAGGGGGAGGGCGTGACAAGCGTATCCCAGGTCTCATTTTTGAGAAGGAGTCGCTCTCTTGTTATGCGGGCGAGGGTCACCGCGTCCGAAAGGCGTCCCAAAAGATCCCCCGCACCCAGCATCCAGCGGTAGCTGCGCTCCACGGGGACAAGTGCCCCGTCCCGAAGCTCGTAGCCCTGCACCCGATGGGGCGGGATAAGCCCCGGACGGTCCGATAGGGCAGTCATTTCCAAGGGATCGAGGATCTCCCTTTTCATATAATCCCAAAAGGGCATCCCCGTGAGATTTTCAATGGCAATGGCACACAAGACGAAATTGATGTTGCAGTAGCGTGCCGCCGTCCCCGGCTCGAAGTGCATGGGGGCTTTTGCCACAAGAGGGAGCAGAACGCGGAGCTCCTCCGAGGAAAAGGAGGGGGTATCCTCGGGAAAAAGCCCGTCCTGAACCGGGTCGGCAAGGCCGCTGACGTGACGGAGCAGATGGTGAAAGCACAGCCTCGGATGTACTCCCGCCATCTCTCCGATCACCTTGGAGGGATGATCGGAAAGGGAAACCAGCCCACGCTCCACCAAGCGCAAAAAGCCGATGGCGCAGAAGGGCTTCGTCATAGAATGAAATACCGACTCCGGGCAAAAGGCCTCCCCCGTCTCCCGATTCGCAAGGCCGAAGGATGCCTCGTACAGTACCTCGTCCCCTCGAGCACAGCGCAATACCCCGCCGATTTGCTCCCTTTCGCAGTATTCCCGTATCGCCCGATCCAGCCGTTCCATAGCAGAAAGCTCCTTTTTCATTTTTTTGTATTATAGCGCAAAAAGAACTCTCTGTAAAGGGAACCGTCAAAAAAGGAAACCGCAATTTTTTGACGGTAAAATCACAAGAAACGCCCTTGCTGACGAGAGGCGCGGCGGGTACAATGGCATCGAAGGCTCCCGATGGGAGAAACAAAGAAATGATTTTTGGGAGGACGAATATGAAAGTCGCCGTCATCGGTTGCGGTAAGATCGCAAACAATCAGCACATCCCCGCTTATATGAAAAACAAGGATACAGAGATCAAGTATTTCTGTGACATCATTCCCGAGCGTGCCGCCAAGGCCGTGTCGGACTACGGCTGCGGTATCGCCGTGACGGACTATCGGGAGGTTCTCGCAGACCCCGAGGTCACCGCCATCTCCGTGTGCACCCCCAACTATGCCCACGCCGAGATCGCCATCGCCGCCCTGGAGGCAGGCAAGCACGTTCTGTGCGAAAAGCCCGCCGCACGGGTCTACGAGGAGGCCCTGCAGATGCAGGAGGCCCAGCACTAATACGGCAAGACCCTGAACATCGGCGTTTGCAACCGCTACAATCTCGGAGTCAATAAGATCCGCGAGATGATCCAAAGCGGCGCGCTCGGTGAGGTCTATCAGGTTTACGTTTCCTTCCGCAATCACAGAAGCATCCCCGGTCTGGGAGGCGATTTCACCACCAAGGCCGTGGCAGGCGGCGGCGTGCTCATCGACTGGGGCGTGCATTTCTTGGACATCGTGATGTACTGCCTCGGGGACCCCAAGGCCAAGACCGTCTCGGCGGAGTGCTTCACCAAGCTCGGTACCCCCATTGAGGACTACGTCTATGCCAAGATGTGGGCAGGCCCCCCCAAGAAGGACGGGATCTGCGACGTGGAGGAGGGCGTGACGGGCCTGGTGCGCACCGAAAGCGCCACCATCACCCTGAACGGCGCTTGGGCACAGAACATCGGAGAGAATGAGATGTTCATTGACTTTATGGGCACCAAGGGCGGCGTGCGCCTCCAGTACGGCAAGGACTTCACCTTCTACTCCACCCAAAACGGAATGCTCACCAAGACCGAGTATACCATGCGCGCTCCCTCTATGTACGAGGAGGAGATCGCAGGCTTTGTGGAGTGCATCGAAACGGGCAAGGTCTCTCCCGCCCACATCGACACCAACATCATCACCGCGAAGATGATGGACGCCCTTTACCGCAGTGCCGAAAGCCACAAGGAAATCGTTCTGGACTAAGGGGGAGAGAAAATGGCATCCTTTCCCATCGGCGTGATGCTCGACTCCTTTCGCTGTGACACCGACGAGGCCCTGAAAAAGGCCGTCGCCGTGGGCGCGACGGGCATCCAAATGTATGCTACACGCGGCCGATACGCTCCCGAGAGCCTCACGGCAGGGGACAGAAGAGAGCTTCTGGATCGGGTCAAGTCCCACGGGCTTCGGTTTTCCGCCCTCTGCGGAGATCTGGGTCGGGGCTTTGGGAGGCCCGAGGAGAATCCCGCGCTCGTGGAACGGTCCAAGCGCATTCTGGAGCTTGCCAAGGATCTGGAGTGCGACGTGGTCACCACCCACGTGGGGGTAATCCCCGACCAAGCAAGCCATCCCCGCTACGGCATCCTGCAGGAGGCCTGCGGCACCCTCGCGGCCGCGGCGGATTCCATGGAGGCGCATTTTGCCATTGAAACGGGCCCCGAGACCGCCCGCACCCTGAAGGGCTTTTTGGATTCCCTTTCCTCCCGCGGGGTCGCGGTGAATCTGGATCCCGCCAATTTTGTGATGGTCACGGGAGACGATCCCGTCGCCGCCGTGGACACCCTGCGGGACTATATTGTTCATACCCACGCCAAGGACGGCGTCAAGCTTTTGGACGTGTCTCCCGAGATCCTCTACGGGCAGATCGAGTCCGAGATCCGATACGGCAAGGCCTTTCAGGAAACGCCTCTGGGAGAGGGCGGGGTGGACTTCCCCCGTTATCTTGCCGCTCTTGCCCGCATCGGCTACGAGGGGTATCTGACCATCGAGCGGGAGGTGGGGGACGACCCCGCCGCCGACATTGCCCTTGCGGCAGACTTTTTGCGTGAAAAGATGAGAGAATTATGAAAGACGAAAAAAAATCCCCCAAGGTGTACGGCGTCGCCGTCATCGGCTGCGGCCAGATGGGGGAGGAGCATTTAAAGCATATCTATTTTAAGGAAAACGTCCGCATTTCCTTCGTGTGTGACACGAATGAGGAAAAGGCACGTCTTGCGGCGAAAAAATACGCGGCTGCCGCCTTTTGCACCGAGGCACGGGTCGCCATCGAAAGCCCCGAGACGGACGTGGTCATCATCGCCACCTACCCCTCCACCCACCTGCCCCTTTTGCGCCTTTGCCTCGCCGCGGGCAAGCACGTGGTGTGCGAGAAGCCCATCGCCACCTGCGTCGAGGACGGGCGGGAATTCTGCCGTCTGGTGAAGGAGCACCCCGAGTGTCGGGTATTGGTGGGGCATATCCTGCGGCACAACAAGACCTATCAGACCGTGGCGGAGATGATCCGCGGGGGTGCCATCGGCTCACCCATTGCCATCCGTATGACCCAGAACCATCACTGCCTGAACTGGGAGCGGTATCTGCGGCTCATCGAGGAAACGGGCCCCGTGGTGGACTGCGGCGTGCATTACGTGGACGTGATGCAGTGGTTCACGGGGGAGAAGGTGACGAGCGTTTCCGGTGTGGGAATGCGCACCGACCCGACGGTTCCCGAGGGAAAGCAAAACTACGAGATGATCACCGTCAAGCTCAGCGGCGGCTCCGTGGGCTTCTACGAGGCAGGCTGGTCCCGCACCGCCTCCTCCTGCAATACCAAGGAGTTCATCGGCCCCAAGGGCAGCATCCGCATCTTCTTCAGCCGTGACCGTCAGAGCCATCGGGAGGAGGGCGACCTCATCGAGTTTTACTCCCTGGAGGATCACACCTACCGCAACATCGACGTGGTGGCCGAGCGCAAGCCAACGGATCTGCAATTGGATCACCTGATCCGTATGATCGAGGAGGACGAGCCCGCTACCCCCACCATCGACGAGGTGCTGGAGGCCTTCGAGATCGTTCTGGAGGCCGAGCGAAAAATCAGCGAATAAAGAAAGAACCCGCATTTAGTAGGTTGGTCTTAGGGATAAACTCAACCTACAATGAAATCAATTTGCAAAGCAAATTGATGAAATACGACTGACGACGTATGAAATAGGCTTTGCCTATGATATATTTTCTTCGAAAATATGAATGAAAAAACTACCCGCTGCGAGTGCAACGGGTAGTTTTTATTCCTCAACATGCCCTTCGGGCATATATCACATTGCGTTAGCAATATATCACATTTCCCTCGGGAAATATATCACTTTCCCGCAAGGGAAAATATCACCGGCGTTGCGATAATCCCTTATCGC
>JAFVYT010000004.1 GCA_017508505.1 Clostridia bacterium | reverse complement strand
CCCGTCACCAAAGGCTGACCGATGCGGGAAAGCTGTTTTACGACCGTGCAAAAAGCATCATTCTTTTGGAAAACGCTATGTTCAGCGAGATCTTTGATGCCCGCGCGGGCGACGTGGGGTGCTTGAAGATCGCCACCATTCAGTCGGGAGAGATCAATCTTTTGCAGGAGATCCTGCCCGCCTTTGCCAAGAATTATCCCGATGTGACCTATGAGATCCACGAAAAGGAGTCGGACGATATCCTCCATCTTTTGGAAAACGGAACCGTGGAGATCGGTGTGGTGTGCACTCCCATTTCCTCCCTCACCACGGAAATGGATGTGGTCTACATCAGCGATGAAAAGCTGGTTTGCGCTTACGATCCCGAGATCTATTCCTTTTCCACCGAAGAGAAAAAAATAAGCCTGCACGATCTGCGGGGCTTGCCCATTCTCATTATCCGCCGATATGAAGAAATGTTCCGCGGTCTGTGCGAGCTGAAGGGCTTTGACCCCTTTGTCCGTGCCATCAACAAGCAGCTTACCATCAACTTAAAGTGGGCGGAGGCAGGTCTGGGGGTCGCCATCGTTCCCAAAAACAGCCTCTCCTACTGCAAAAAGCCCTTGGCCTATAAGGAAATTGCGGAGGAGGGCCTTGCCACCAAGCGTGCCATCGTCACCATGAAAAACAGCTTCCACTCCAAGGCCGTGAAAAACTTTCTCAGCCTTTGCAAGGAGAGCCTGTAAAGCAAAAAGGGAGACGGCTTTGAAAGCCGTCTCCCTTTTCCGTTGCGCAAAAAATCCCGCTCCGAGAGAGATACTTCGTAAAGAAGTTGTCTCTCTCGGTTTTTTATCTTAACAAAATAACGAAGGCGCACTTCCTTACGGAGTGCGCCTCGAGGAGCGGGATTTTACTTTGTCTTATTTTGCCAAAATGTCCTTCACGAAGGGGATCAGAAGCTCTGCTGACTTCTGATGCTCCTCAGCGCTGGGATACCGGTGAGAGCCTCTTACGGAGGTACCGCTGTTGCCGAATTCGCACTTGAAAGCATAGAATCCGGAGCCCTCGCCCATCTTCTTCTCAAGAGCCGTGATCTCGTGAGCACGGTTGGCCACGCTCATGGCGTTGTAAAGCCATACCACGGGCACATCCTCGCCGTAGAGTCTGCGAAGTCCCTCTACATAAAGCTCAGCCTGCACGATAAACTCACCTGCGGGCAGATCCTCGGCGGTATCGTCAAGTCCCACGTGGATGAAGATCACATCGGGGATACGCTCCGCCTCGTAGTAGGTCTCAAGGTCACGGAAGGCATTCTGATTGCCGTGAAGCGCCTCAATGGAGAAGGAGCCTGCCTGCGTGATCAGACCGATCTCGGAGTGAGCCACAACGGAATAATCGGAATCAAATTCCTGTGCAACCAGATAAGGAAGAGACTTGGTGAATTCGGTCTCGTCCAAAATCTTGTTACCGGAGGCGTTCTTGCTGGTACCGGCATTGCCGAGACCTACAAAGTAGCCGTCACCGATGAACTCAAAGAACAGTTCCTTGTCCTCGGTATCCGTGGTATCCAGAACCTTGCCGTTAAAGTCAAAGGAGTGGAGGTTGTTGTAGTTGTTACGGCTGGTGTTGGGCTGGGATTCCTTGACAAGGCGAATGGTATGCTCCCCTGCGGGAATGGCTCTTGCAATGATCTGCTCCTTGTTACCGGTGGTAACGGTGATCTTTTCTCCCCAACGCACGCCGTCCACAAACACGCTCCAACGGGAGGCGTAGTTGCAGCGAACACCAAGGCGAAGGTCGGAGCCCTCTTCGTTTACGAGAACATCCACCTCAAAGCCGGAGCCGCTCCATTCCACAACGAGCTCATCCTCATCGTTGAAGGCGGTTCTGTCGCCAAGAAGCTTGAGAGAATCCTCCAGATCCTTCAGGGAATAATCGGTCATGGGAGTATTGGCGATCTGGTCGGGAT
>JAFVYT010000057.1 GCA_017508505.1 Clostridia bacterium | reverse complement strand
CGTCGAGGATCATCTGGTCGCCGGTGTAAGCGTGAACGGTGGTCATAATACCGCTCTGGATGGGAGCGTACTCGTTCAGAGCCTTTGCCATGGGAGCCAGGCAGTTGGTGGTGCAGGAAGCAGCGGAGATTACGGTGTCGTCCTTGGTCAGGATGTTGTGGTTTACGTTGAATACAACGGTGGGAAGATCGTTGCCTGCGGGAGCAGAGATAACAACCTTCTTAGCGCCTGCCTTAATGTGAGCGCTGGCCTTCTCCTTAGAGGTGTAGAAGCCGGTGCACTCGAGGACTACGTCAACGCCGATCTCGCCCCAGGGGAGCTTGGAAGCGTCGGGCTCAGCGTAGATCTTGATCTCTTTTCCGTCTACGATGATGGAGTTCTCGGTAGCGGAAACAGCCTTGCCGTAGCGACCCTGAGCGGAGTCATACTTCAGAAGGTGAGCGAGCATCTTGGGGTTGGTCAGGTCGTTGATGGCAACTACTTCGTAACCATCGGCAGCGAACATCTGACGGAATGCGAGACGGCCGATACGACCGAAACCGTTAATGGCAACTTTTACGGACATTGTGGTATCTCCTTTATGTTAAAATTATTTTTTTACCAATCGTTAGTATAGACTATTTTTTCCAATATTACAAGTGTTTTTTGCTAATTTTTAAAATTTGTTACATTTGAAAAAAACGCAGGGCGTTTTCTCGGGTAATTTCGATCATTTCTGCCACCGAAATCCCGTGAAGCTCGGCCAGGCGCGCCGCCGTGGCGTAGGCATAATCGGAGCGGTTCCGCTTGCCCCGATAAGGAACGGGGGCAAGGTACGGGGCATCCGTCTCCACCAAAAGTCGATCCAAGGGTACGGCCTTGGCCGCCTCGGGCACCACCGCCGCATTTTTGAAGGTAACGGTTCCCGAGAAGGAAATATACCAACCCCGACGGACGTACTCCCTTGCCATCTCGGGGGAGGAGGAGAAGGAGTGCATCACGCCCTTCACGTCGGGATATTTGCGGACGATGTCGAACACGTCCCCGTGGGCGTCCCGATCGTGGATGCAAACGGGGTAGCCCGTTTCCCGCGCAAGCTCCATCAGGCGGCAAAAGACCTCCTTTTGCTTCTCACGCGGCGCGTTCTCGTACTTGTAGTCCAGCCCGATCTCCCCGATGGCCACAGCCTTGGGGTGACAAAGCAGCTCCTTTAAGGCGGGAACCGTATTCTCGTCGAAGCGATCCGCATCCTGGGGGTGCAGACCCACCGCCGCGTAAAACAGCGGATACCGCTCCGCCAGCTCCAGACAGAGGCGGCTTGTGGGAACGTCACAGCCGATGTTCACCACGTACTCCACCCCGCAGGGGCAGATCTCGCTTTCGGACGAAATGCGCGCGACCACCTCGTCCAGATCCCCCGAAAAGCGGGGATCGTCGTAGTGCGCGTGGGAATCGAACAGACCCATCAGCCGATCCTCGAGCCTGCGGGCACGTCCTCTGCAAGGGTGAGCACCTTCAGGGTGCCCTCATATTCGCTGGAAAGGAGCATCCCGTGGGACTCCAGCCCCATCATCTTGCGGGGGAGCAGATTCTTCACCAGAACCAGATTCTTCCCCACCAGCTCCTCGGGAGCATAGAACTTGGCGATGCCCGAGAGCACCTGACGCTCCTCGGTGCCCACGTCAAGGCGGAATTTCAAAAGCTTTTCGCTCTTGGGGACTCTCTCACACTCCAGCACCTTGGCACAGACCAATTCGACCTTGCAGAAATCGTCGAAGGTACAGGGAGCGGGGGGCTCGGTCTCGGCCTTGGCAGCGGCCTTCGCAGCCTCCTTGGCGGCGGCCTTTTCGGCCTTCTTCTTTGCCTTTTCCTCCTCGGCCAGCTCCTTTAAGAGCTTCTCCGCGTCAATGCGGGCAAACAGCGGCGCGCAGGGGGTGACCTCGAACCCGTCCGCAAGGCCGAAGGGGCAGGTGACCTCCGTCATCTCGTGGCTCGTTTTGCAATTCAGGGCCTCGGCGATCTTATCTCCCGTCTCGGGCATAAAGGGATAGAGCATCACGCCGATGCGGCGGATGGACTCCAGAAGGTTGTACAGTACGTCCTGCAGTCTCTCCTTCTTCGTTTCGTCCTTGGCAAGGGCCCAGGGCATGGTCTCGTCGATGTATTTGTTGCATCGCTTGGCAAAGTCCATCACCGCGTTGACCGCGTCGCCCACGTGGAGGGTATCGATCCCCTCGCAGAGCGCCGCGAAGGTCTTTTCGCTGCAGGCGATCAGATCCAGATCCACCGCCTCGGTAAAGGCCGCGGGTCTTGTGAGCTTGCCTCCGAAATACTTATCGGCCATGGCAACGCTGCGGCTGACGAGGTTGCCGAGGGTATTGGCAAGGTCGGCGTTGAACTTGGCGATGACCGCCTCGTGGGTAATGGAGCCGTCCTGGGCGAAGGGGATCTCCGAAAGGAGATAGTAGCGCACCGCGTCCACCCCGAAGATCTTCGCCAGATCGTCCGCATACAGCACGTTGCCGCGGGATTTGCTCATTTTGTCCTCTCCCACCAGCACCCAAGGATGACCCAGCACCCGCTTGGGCAGGGGCAGATCCAGCGCCATCAGAAGGATGGGCCAGTAAATGGTGTGGAAACGGACGATGTCCTTTCCGATCACGTGAAGATCCGCAGGCCAATAATGCTCGAAGCTCTCCTTCGAGCCGTCGGGGTCGTAGCCGACACCGGTAATATAGTTGGAGAGTGCGTCGATCCACACGTAAATGACGTGGCGGGGGTCCTCCTTGACCTTTACGCCCCAAGAGAAGGTGGAGCGGGACACGCAAAGATCCGCAAGGCCGGGCTTGATGAAGTTGTTGACCATCTCCGCCTTACGGGAGAGCGGTGCGAAGAACTCGGGGTTCTCCTCGTAATAGGCCATCAGCCGATCCGCGTATTTGGAGAGCTTCAAAAAGTAGGCCTCCTCCTTGGCGTCGGTGCAGGGACGGCCGCAGTCGGGGCAGACGCCGCCCTCCCCAAGCTGGCTTGCGGTGAAGAAGGACTCGCAGGGCACGCAATACTTGCCCTCGTACTCACCCTTATAAATGTCGCCCTTTTCCAGAAGGCGCTGGAAGATCTTCTCCACGGCGGCCTCGTGGTCCGCGTCGGTGGTGCGGATGAATCGGTCGTAGGAGATGTTCATACAGTCCCAGACCGCCTTGATCTGGGCGGCGACGCCGTCCACGTAATCCTTGGGGGAGATGCCCGCCTCCTTGGCCAATTCCTCGATCTTCTGGCCGTGCTCGTCGGAGCCGGTGAGGTAAAACACGTCATAGCCCATCATTCTCTTGAACCGTGCGATGGCGTCCGCGAGGACGGGATCGTACACGTTCCCGATGTGGGGCTTGCGGGAGGTATAGGCGATGGCGGTTGTGATATAAAACTTTTCTTTTTCCATGGGGTTTCCTCTTTTCCGGAGCGGGGCGAATGGAGCCCGTTTCCCTTTTATCCTTTTTATTATATACAAGCCCGTGCGCTTTTTCAAGTCCTCCAACGCCTTTTTTGTCCCCAACGGGGGCTTTATGGGGCCTTACGGGGGCTTTGTGGGGCTTTGCCCCACTCCCCACCAAACTTTTTTGAAAAAAAGTTTGGATCAAAAAACTTTATAGTTTATTCTTTTTTGGAACCCTTTTTCGAGAAAAAGGGTTCCAAGCCTCCCAAAAAGCTTTATGGTTTTCATCCTTCTTTCTCTCTGTAACCAGTATAAAAGCCACTCAAAAGCTTTTTGGAATCCAAAACCTTTTTCTCGAAAAAGGTTTTGGTGGGGTATGGGGCAACGCCCCATAAAACCCCCGCGTCAGGGTGCGGGGCAAAGCCCCACGAAAACCCCCGTAAAGCAAAAAAAAGACCCCCCGAAAACGGGGGGGTAAATCGGCTTACAGGGTCTGAGAGAATTCCACCTGCTCCCCGGTGGGGCTCAGGATCTTAAAGTAGCGACAGCCGCTCGTCCAAAAGGTCGGCAGTGCCTCGATTCCGTCGGTGGTGACGGTATAGCCCTTTTCCACACAGAAGGCATAGTCCCGCTCGATGTCGTCGGAAACGTAAGCCACGTGATCGATCTTGCCCCGTGCACCCTCGGGAATGGGCTCCTGATACATTTCGTAAACCACCTCTCCCACCTTCACAAAGTAAACGGGATTGGGGTCGCCCTCACAGAAGAAGGTCCCCACGACGGTCCCTCCCAAAACGGATACGTAAAAATCCTTCGCGGCCTCTACGTTGTCCACGGCCATTCCGAGATGGTCAAGCTTTCTGTTCTGAATCATAGTCTGCTCCTTTGCGTCTTTTTTGTCACTTTAACACCCTTTCGGGAAAAAGTCAAGCTTATTTGGCGTCGTACCAGCTAAAGCCGACCTTCGCCTCTGCGGTCAGGGGAACCGCATAGTCCACAACCCCCTCCATCTCCTCGGAAAGGAGCCGCGCGGCATACTCCGCCTCGGCCTCGGGCGCCTCCAGAATCAGCTCGTCGTGCACCTGCAAAACCAGCTTCGACTCCAGACCCTCCCGCTCCAAACGGCGATCCACCCGCACCATCGCAAGCTTGATGATGTCCGCGGCGGTGCCTTGGATGGGGGAATTCTGCGCGACCCTCTCCCCGAAGGCCACCAGATTCTTTTTCGTGGCGGAAAGCTCGGGAATGTAGCGCCGTCTGCCGAAGAGGGTCGTCACAAAGCCATCCTCCTTGGCACGGGCCTTCACGGAGTCCAGATACCCGCGGATGCCCGGGAACAGCTCGAAATACGCACGGATGTAGTCCCTTGCCACCCCGATGGGAACGCCCAGATCACGGCTGAGAGAATATTCCCCGATGCCGTAGACGATGCCGAAGTTCACGGCCTTGGCACTCTTTCGCATTTCGGGGGTCACGGCCTGCTCAGGCACGTGAAAGATCTCCGATGCGGTCTTGGTATGGATATCCCGTCCCTGACGGAAATAATCCCGCAGCACCTCGTCCCCGGACATATGAGCCAAAAGGCGCAGCTCGATCTGGGAGTAGTCCGCATCCACCAAAAGGTATCCCTTTTCCTTGGCGGTGAAGAATCGGCGCATCTCCCGACCCAATTCCGTTTTTACGGGGATGTTCTGCAGATTCGGCTCTGCGGAGGAAAGACGCCCCGTGGCCGTCAGATTCTGCTTGAAGACGGTGCGGATGCGCCCGTCGGAATCGATCTGAGAGAGCATTCCCTCCACGTAGGTGCTCTCGAGCTTGGTTACCCCGCGCCACGCCAGCACCCGATCCACGATGGGCGAGTGGAAGCGGAGCGCCGAGAGGGTCTCCGCATCGGTGGCGTACCCCGTCTTGGTCTTCTTTCCCGCGGGGAGCCCGAGCTTTTCAAAGAGGATCCGCCCGAGCTGCTTGGGAGAGCCGATGGTAAATTCCTCCCCTGCCAGCTCATAGATCTCCTGCTTGAATGCCTCGGCGGCCTGCCTGAGCCCCTTGCCGTATTCCTCGATGCCCTCTCTCGACACGGCAAAGCCCGTGCGCTCCATTTTCGCAAGGACGTAGGCCAAGGGGAGCTCGATCTCGTAAAACAGCGCCTCGGCGCCGCTTTCCCTCAGGGCGTTTTGCACCTCCGGGTAGAGCCTTGCCATCAGATCCAGCGCCACGGCGGGGTCGCGCTCGGGATCGGGTACGGTATTTTCCTTCAGATACGTCAGCGCCAGACGGGAAAGGGTCATGGAGCTGTCCCGGGAGTTGGCAGTATAAGCCCCGAGGGAAAGGTCGAAGGCGGCCTCGATGCCGCGGATCCGGCCAAAGCGGTCCCCTACCTGATGCAGATACTGCTTATAGTCGAGGAGCACGGGACGCGCAGAGCGCAAAAAGCCCTCTACGTCCCCCACAAGGCGACAGGGCTTGCCCTTGGAAAGAACGAAAAAGTCGTTGTCCTTCGGAAGAAGAAACAGCGGGTCCTCCGCTACGCTCCCTGCGTCCACGTCCTCTACGGGAGCCGTTTCGGCAGACGGGATGAGATCGAAGATGGAGCCTTGGCCGCTCGCCTCCGGGGCCGTTTCCTTTTTCACGGGGGCAGGAGCGCTCTCCTCCAGTCCGAAGGTCTTAAGCATACGGGAAAACTCCAATTCCACCAGAAGCGGTGCCAGGATCTCGGGACGGTGGCCATCGTAGGGGTAGCACTCGATGCCGCAGAGCGCGGGGACGGTGCGGCAGATCCGAGCAAGGTCTCGGCTGCGGTAGGCGTCCTCCTTCCCTGCCTGCAGCTTTTCCTTGGCGGCGGGGCCAACGGGAAGGGCGTCGGTATTTTCGTAAACCCCGTCCAGGCTTTTGCACGCCGCAATCAGCTTCACGGCGCTCTTTTCTCCGATGCCGCGGACCCCGGGGATGTTGTCGCTGGTGTCCCCTGCCAGCGCCTTGACGTCGATGAGCTGGTGGGGGGCAAGGCCGAAGCGCTCCAACAGGACGGCGGGGGTGATCTCCTCGTCCTTATTGGTGCCTGCCAAGATCAGGGTGACGCCGTCGCTGACCAGCTGAAAGGAGTCACGATCACCCGTGACCAAAACCGCCCGATTGCCCGACTCCTCCGCCAAGCGGGAGAGGGTGCCGAGGATATCGTCTGCCTCGTAGCCCTCCTTTTCCACAATGGCAACTCCCAAGGCCTCGGTGGCGCGACGCAAATACGGAAGCTGGGCTCGCAGCTCCTCGGGCATCGGTTTTCGGGTGGCCTTATACTCCGGGTCCATCCGATGACGAAAGGTGGGTGCGGAAAGGTCGAAGGCGGCAACCGCATAGTCGGGCTTGACCCGATCCAGATGCTTTTTGACGATGTTGATATACCCGAAGACCGCATTGGTCGGCAAACCCGTGCGGGTGGTGAGGGGACGGATGCCGTAAAAGGCACGGTGAAACAGGCTGGAGGCGTCCAGCACCAGAATCGTTTTCATAGTCTTTTCTCCCTTCCCCCTTTCCTTCGGGGGTCATCTCTACCAAATTATCATACCAAACGGGGGCCTTTTTGTCAAACCCCGCCGTGGCCGCGCGGGGTCTTTCGCAGGGCTCCGCCCCGCACCCCAAACGAGGGCTTTCCGCAGGGCTCCGCCCCGCACCCTAGCGGGGGCTTTCCGCAGGGCTCCGCCCCGCACCCCGCCAAACTTTTTTGAAAAAAAGTT
>JAFVYT010000056.1 GCA_017508505.1 Clostridia bacterium | reverse complement strand
GGATTTGTAATCTCCATTCTGGAAGAGCTCAAGGTCAATCTTCAGGGTACCGGCCTGGATTTTGTTACCTGCACTGGTAACGCTGTCGGTGAACCAAGCAAAGGTACTGCCTACGAGCATGGAAACGCTCAAGAGCAGAGCCAAAGCACTCATGAGAAGAGCACGCTTGGTCGTCTTTTGCTTTGTCATGATAATGACCTCCTCATATTGTCTGCGTGCGTGTAGCCCAACGAATGCCGACGCGACTACCGGCATAAAGGGCTATTCCAAAGCTTTTTGCCAAAGCATTTTTTACAAATATCCAAATTCCTTCGGCAATCAAAACCCACAAAGCTCTTTTGTAGGCTTTGATTGCCGTCTTACTTCCCCACACAGGGCAGGGAAGTAAGCACGGACTTTAGAAAGAATTAGTTATCAATTACCTGACCGCCAGCGGTACCGGATGTGGTACCGTAGGTAAATGTGGAGCTGCTGTCTACAACAACATCAAAGTCGTATTCAAAGATAACATCGTTACCCTTTGTGTTATTGATGGTAACAACAGAACCATTCTTGATAACGGTGTCTGCATATCTCGGGCTGATACCCTTGTCGCCGCCACTGATCGTAATCTTGGAATTGTCAATGGTGAACTGACCCTGACGGAGACCGTTTGCTTCACCAGTAGTATCAACGAAGCTGATCTCGGAATCCTTAATGTTGTAAGCACCGTACAGGAAGAGACGGGTTACGTTTTCGAAGTCGAGAACAGAGTTCGTAATGTTAATAGCAGAGCAGTTTTCGCCACCGGAAGGATGCTTGATAAAGCCGCCACTGGCATATGCTTCGTTCTTCAATTCAAACTTAGAATCAATCAAGTTCAAAGTGTTAATGCCCGAACTAGCTTTTGCAATCCAAAATACGCTGTAGCTGGTAAATCCATCACCATAGAAGTTAACGTTTTCAACAGTCAGTGTATTAGCAGCGCCACCCGTAATGTTGAAAATACCGTTATGTTCGGTGAAATTAACACCGCTGATATCTACATTACCGTTTTTAATGATAACATTCGCTGCGCTGCTGATTTTGGAATCATCAGTGGTGCTCATATACAAGGTCTTACCGTTCAGATCCAAGGTAAAGCTCTTGTTCATTGTGAGAGGTTCGCTTACGTTGATATCAGAAGCAAGCACAATCTCGCCACCATTATTGATAGCATCGACGAGACCGGCATAGTTGCTAACAAAAGCTACATCATCTGCGACATAGTACATCGTTCCACTCTTAGCTTCTGTGGTATAGGTGATACCGTCAGCAATGTTTACAACTGCATTTTCAGCAGGGTCGTTCATAAGCTGAGCCCAGATATCGTAGCCGTTCTTAGCACCATAGATGATACCGGAATTGTAGTTTACAGTACCCTTAGCAGTGCTGTGGTTGTTAAAAATACGAACACCGATATACGTGCTGTAAAGTGTAGCACCGTCAACATTCAAAACAGTCTCACCGAGGGTAGTGTTCACATCGACGGCATAAGCCATATCGGTACCACCGAGGTTAATAACATTTACACCCTTACCAAGAGTAAGAACGCCGGCTTGAACGGAGAAAGGAGCACTCAAGTTGTTCCACTCCATATTGGTACCGGTATGAACCATAGATACAGTACCATCACCAATAACGCTCATTTCACCCTTAACGACGAAGAGTTCACGATTCTTTCCGCTTGCAGATGAAGTGCCATTGATCTCATGACCATTCAGATCCAAAACGATGTCTGCATCGTCAGCAACCACAATCGCGTTGTTTACATCAACAGCAACATCATTAGTAAGCATTACATTCTTACCGGCAGCAATTGCATCTGCCAAAGCGGTTGCATCCGAAACGAGAGCAATGTCATCATACTGATCGTTAAAGCTATCCTTCTCGAAGGTGTACTGAGTTGCAAATACGGAGATGGAAATGTTTTCGATGGTCAGGCCCTGATACTCGTTGCCTGCCTCTTCCTTCATGTGACCGGTCAGAACGATCGCATCGGACTTTTGGCCTGCCTCGAGATAGCCCTTCAGGTTAGAAAGGTCGGTCGTGTTGCCACCAACGGTAACAGACCACTCGATGGCCTCGAGGAGCTTTGCATCACCGGTGATACCGTTGATGTAAACCTCGTACTGCAGGGCGAGGGTGCCCTTGTTCAATACGTAAACAGGCTGAAGGTTGTAGGTGCAACCGGGCTCCCAAAGGATGCTGTCGCGGTTGTCGGCAGCTTCGAATTTGAGAACCTTTCCTTCAAGGGAAGCACCACTCTCATCAACCAGATCTACGTTAAGCGTACCGGCCTGAATGGTGTTACCGGCGCTGGTAACGCTATCGGTAAACCAAGCGAAGGTGCTGCCCACGAGCATAGAAACGCTCAAGAGCAGAGCCAAAGCACTCATAAGAAGAGCGCGCTTGGTGCTTTTGGTTTTCGTCATATTTCTATGACCTCCTAAAAAGTTTTGAGTCGGCACGGCGTTATGATACTTCTGTCAGTGCCGAAAAACAGAAAACTTGCTGTCTGCGGGGGTTCCCGCCCCCCGAAGGGGAACGGGAATGCCGCGAAAAAAAGGATTTTAAATTAGTACAGACCTAAACCGGAGAAGTACTTCGCAGACATTTCTGCAGCATTGCTGCTGTCGATCTTCACACCGTTAATGGTAACGTTGCTAATGATGATCTGTCCGGTTTGGTGGGGGCAGTCAATGATCTTGCCGCCGTCTTCTACGGTGAAGTTTGCATCCTCGAATACCATGGTTACGTTGCTCTGGGATGCGGGAACGGTGATCAGGCTTGCGCCGGCCTTAACGGTAGCGGTAAGGTTGTTGGCAAACAGAACACCGGGTGCGGAGGGATCGGTATGATCCGCGGGATCGTAGGTGTAGAGATCGGAATCTACGGTGCCGAGGTTACCGGTCAGGGGGAAGGAAATAAGATCAGCCGCGCTAACGCCTGCTACGACGCCGGGCTCATCCCAATACTTGGCAAAGGCTTCCTTTGCGTTGGTAACGTCAGCGAGGTGCTCGGACTGGATTACCTGACCGAGGATGGAAACGCTGAATTTCTCCATATCGGCAGCCTGCTCCTTGGTGAGCTCGGTGGGGATCACCACAGCGTCAAAGAGCTGCTGGGTGGTAGCACCGGCGGCCAGTGCTTCGTTGTAGTAGTATACAAATACGAAGGTGTCCTTGTTGGTGTAGTAGGTGTACTCACAGGTCCACTTGTCGCCTGCTCCGGGAAGGAACTTCTCTACGTTGTACCATTCGCTGACGTCGGATCCCTTGGGAGTCATAGCTTCCTTGAGGATGTCGGCCTCGGTAACGGTAACGATAGCGCGTACGTACTGGGGGTGAATACCGGTGTTGGTGAGATAGGGTACCTTATTCAGGATTTCGCCGGGCAAAATTGCCTCGTAGGTTGCGCCCTGGTCATTGGCGGTGTCCTTACCGTACTCGGTGCCGTTGACAGTCTCCCATACGTCGATTCCGAAAACCTTATCGGGATCGGTGGTGGAATCACCTACCAGGAATTCGTTGGTAACGGAATCCTCTGCGGTGAACCATGCCAAGGTACCGAGAGAAAGGATTGCGACAAGGCAGATAGCCAGAGCAGCAACGAGTACTTTCTTCTTGGTGTTGTTCATTGTGTTCTCCTTTTTTTCATTGATGTTTTTCATGGTGGTTTGAGTCCTCCTTTCTTCGAAAATTTATTTCAAACTCGTGCCTATTGGAATTCCATGTACGAATACGCACGAATGCGAAACCAAAATCTTTACTGCTTGGAGGCAGCATATTCAAAGGCGGATTTTGCATCCTGGATCGCGGTGTTCGAGGTGAATACCGCCTCTGCAAAAGCCTTGACGGTGAAGCCGTCCTTCAGGGAGCTTGTTCCGACCGTATTGGCGGTCAACTCCGTCGGGATCGAAACGCCCTCGTACAGTGTGATCGAAGCACCGGGGGCGAGCATCTCGCTTGCGTAAAATACCAACACGGCGCAGTCATCCTTCACGCTGACACTCTCGAGCTTGAGGACCGAAGCATCGGCCCAAGCGGGCTTTACAAATAAGCTCTCTGCCGACCAATCGGCACCCAGATCCTGCTGAAAAGCCGCAAGATCGGACACGGTAAGGGTCACGCGGAGGTACTGCTGATAGGAGCCGCTGTTTCGAACAGACGGGGTCATTTCCAAAGTGTCGCCGGGGAGGACGCTTTCGAACTCCTCGTCGCTGTTTTGCACGGTTACGCGGAAGCCGTTGCCGCTGTTTGCATCGGTACAGGTCGCAAAGAAGAACCGCTCGGTCGCACGGAACGTGACCTTGAAGTTCTCCAGCTTCAAGCCCTGATACTCATTGCCGGCACTCTCACTCCTCTTCAATACCAAGGCAAGATACTTGGTATCGCCCGCCTCGAGGTAATCCTCAAATACGGGAGAGGCGTTGTCACCGGACAAGGTGTTCATCGTGCCCTTTTGGAGGTAAGCACCGCCTGTGAGCTCATGACGGTCAAAGCTGCCGGAAAAATCCGCATCATCGGATTTGGTAAAGACCTCGATGGCCTCGGCAAGCTTTGCATCTCCGTCTGCTGAGCCGAAGCTGAGTGTCCAGTCAAACCCGATCAGGCTCGTGTTTTGCACCTTCAAATACACGGCAGTCGCACTACCGGGCTCCCAGGAATCGATATCAAAAAGTGAGGTGGATTCCGAAACGGCTTCCCATTTGTCGGTGCTTTCGTTCCGATATTCAAAGGCAAAGGAGAGCTGATCGGACAGTTCGTCGTTCTTCGTAGCCGTCGTGACGGGTACTGCTTCGAGGGTTTTGCTTTCGCTCTGACCCTTCGTTTCCGTTTCGGACTCCTTTTTCTCCACACAGCCGAAGAGGGAAGAGGCAAGGAGCACCGATGCGAGGGATACGGAAAATAGTCTCAAAAATTTAGTGTTTTTCATACGCGATCTCCTTGATCCGTGCTACCGGAAGCAACACCTTCGTCCTTTTTGTCCGCAACCTCAGCCTTGAGCTGCTCGATCTCGGCCTTCAGACGCTCGTTCTCGGCAATCGCCGCATCGGTTTCGGGCTGATCCTCCGTGGAGGCCTCGGGCTTTTCTTCGCCCTCTGCCTCTTCCTCGTCCTTTTTCTTTGCGGACTTATTGCCCACCAGATCGGGAAGAAAGACCAAAAGGATCAAAATAGCCCCTGCGGCAATGGTAATGTACATTCCGGGAGGGTTCTGCACGTAGTTGGAAACGTAGCCGAGCTTCGGCAGGGAAAACTGCGGTACGCCGAGGACGTTCTTGAAGTGCACGGGATCGTTATCCTCGATCTCGTTTGCGTCGCCCTTGGTATAAAAGCGCTCGTTCTCAGCATCGATGCGTACAACGCGGTGGGTTGCCACCACTAAGTCCTCGTTCAAAACGAAGGTGATGGGGTCACCGACCTTAATGGAATCTACGTCTACCTTTTTTACGTAGAGCAGATCCCCCGTCTTGTAGGTTGGTTCCATACTCCCCGAGAGGACGGTGTAGACCTCAAACCCGAGCAGGCGGGAACCCATTAAGAATACGGCGCACAGCACCACGATCACAACGAGTACGGTGGTGACGGCATTCCAGATCTTTTTCAATCTGTCAGACATCGCTATATGACTCCTTATTATATATATTAACTAGGTAGAGCTTTGTGCCGAAGTAAAGGATAAGCAACCGAAAAGCATCGTTCTCGGCAATCAAAACCCACAAAGCTCTTTTCTAGGCTTTGATTGCCGCCTATCCCCGAAAGGAGGGGATAGGACGGACGAAAATTTCTTTAGACGGCCTTCAAGCGGAAGAGGCCTGCCGCAGAATCCCAATAGGTCTCGTAGCCCGCGTTCAGGCAAATGAGCTTTGCCTCGTCTCCTGCGGTGTAGGTGTAGCCTGCCGCAGGCCTAAAGTTAAAGCTGCCGAAGTTGGAGGCACCCTCGTTTGCTACGAAGCGGAAGGCTTTGAAGTCCTTGACGAGGTTGACGGTGTTGTGGGAGGTACCGATGTTAAAGTAGATCGTGCCGTTACCCTCGCCACCGCCGACGGTGGGTGTGTGACCGCCTGCAAGATAGATCGCATCCTCCAGAGCGCCGCCGGAGAGCGTCAGAATCGGGCACCAACCGTAAAAGCCGTTGTAAGATGCATTGTTCGTGCTCACGTTGCCGCTGATCTTACCGCCGTTCATACGGAACGTGGTGTAGTTGGTCAGACGCATTGCGCCGGAGTCGGCGGCCGTGTTGTCGCAAATTTCAAAATCGCCCCCAAGCTCGATGGTGGAATAGGTGCCGGTATAGATACCGCCGCCGACGCCGCCCGCGGTATTGCCGCTGATCTTGCCGCTGTTCAGGGTGTAGACCGAGCTGTTCCCGTTGATGCCGTAGCCCCAAATGGCGCCGCCGTCGGTGGCAGCGACGTTTCCGCAGATCTCACCGCCGTTCATGGTCAGGTTGCACTTGCCGACCATACGGATCGCTCCTGCAACGCCCGTGGAGGCGTTTGCGTTGATCTTACCGGAGTTGATGGTGATGTGTCCGCCGCCCCAAACGGCACCGGCCCCGGAACGGTTTCCGATGATCTCGCCGCCGTTTAAGGTCAGGGTTGCGCCGATGCGGGTTCCAAGGTTTACGGCATTCGCACCGTCGTTGTTCTGCAGTACGGCGCCCTTGCCGAGGGTGATCTTTGCATTGTTTTCTGCCTGGATCAGAGCGCCGCTTGCGGTCAAGCCGCTGTTGGCAGAGGTGGGAGTGGGAGCTCCGCCACCCCAAACGGCGCCGCCGTCCACGGCGACGTCCTCAAGGCTGAGGGCAGAGCCGTTCTTGACCGTGAGCATCGCACCGTTGAAGCCGCTTGCACGGGTGATAGCAAAGCCTGCACCGCGGATGACGGTGTCGACGTTGACGGAGAGAGCCTCGCCGACCGCAATGTCCTTGGTCAGGACGATGCTTTCCTCCTTTGCCGCAAGGGCGATTTTCAATTCGTTCAGGTTGGAGACGGTGATGTAGTCAAGGCTTGCGTCCTTGTCGTACTTCTCGTCGAAGGAATCCTTTTCATACGTAAACTGGGTTGCAAGGATCTGAATGTCGAAGGTCCCGAGAGACAGCCCTTGATACTCGTTGCCTGCATTCTCGCGCATCTTCAGAGCGATGCCGAGATAAGCGCAGGTATTGGGAAGGAGCGTGCCGTTGGTAGTCTCCTCAATGGTATTTACGAAATCTGCTACCGTACCGACCTTGGTATATCCGTCAAGGTCACGGTCTGCGGGGAAACTGAGCTCGGTTTCGGAGGGCAGGACGTAAACGTCGATCACCTTGGCGAGCTCGGAAAGCGCTTCGGCGGAAATGAACTTGGCGATCCACTTCAGGGCAAGGGTCCCCTCGTTCTCAATCTTCAAAAGGGTGACGTCCACGTACCCGGGCTCCCACTTATCATAGTTGAAAAGGGCAGCCTTGGACTCCTTAATGGAGCTCCACGTATCGGTTTTGGCATCGTACACCTCAAGGTCGAGCTTTAAGGTGCCTGCCTGAATTTTGTTACCGGCCGAGGTAACGGAGTCGGTAAACCAAGCGAAGGTACTGCCCACGAGCATCGAAATGCTCAGGATGAGAGCCAACGCGCTGAGAAGCAGTGACGTGCGGGTTTTCTTCATATTAATAATATCCTCCTCAAAATGATGTTGCTCAGTAACGGAAAAAGGGAAGAATGGAAAGCCAAAGCCTTCTTCTGCGGCGGAGCCAATGCTCCTTTTCCTTTCCCGTGCTTCTGCCGATCTCGTTGTTGATGTATCGGAGCTCTTGGGAGAAGTCGTTGAGAAAGTAGATCAATCCGGGAATCAAAATGATAAGGAGTACGATGACCACTGCGAGGATGATCCAGAGAAGAGAGCTTTCGTTTTTGGGCATTTTAAAGTCCTTTTTGACGGTGAAGCATTTACTACATTGAGTCTATACCTTCTGCTTCGGGTTTCTGTTCGGCGGGAGGTGCGTTTGCCTCCTCGTTTTTCTTTCCTTCCAGTTGTGCCTTCAGAGCCTGCAGCTCTTCGAGCATCTTGGCGTTTGCGGCACGCTCCTCTTCGATCTTGTTGCGTTCCGCTTGAACCTCCTCCATCTGCTCCTTCTTATATCTTCTGAAGAGCTGGAAGAAGTTTACACCCTGATAAAGGATGAGCAGCATAAAGGGAACGAAGATGCAAAGGAAGTAGCCGGGAGTGGTTTTTAAGAAGTTGAAGAAGTGACCGATCTTGGGAATGGCCTTCTCGTACTTACCTAAAATGTAGGGGTAGGTGACGATGGTTTCGTCGTCGGTGTCCGTCGTGGTACCGTAAGTGACAAATCCGGGACTGCCCTTGGCATCCGTGGTCAGGGTACGGATTTTATGGGTCACGGTCTCACCGAAACTCTCCGTGTTCTGAGAGACGTAGGTGATGATGTCCCCCTCCTTCAGGGTGGCGGGATCCGTTTCCTTCACCAGGATCAGGTCACCTGCGTTGAAGTCGGTCTTGGCCATAGAGTCGGAGTTGACGATGAAGGCCTTGTAGCCGAACAGGCTTCTGTCGTTGCGGTTGAAGGTGGTGACGGAGACCACGGTGAAGATCATCATGGAAACGGCGATGATCACCACGAGCCAAACCGTCACGTTCTTGAGGATGGTCCAGACGTTTTTGTCGGCGGTCTTTTCCTTGGGGGACTCGGGCTTTGCTTCCTTCGTTTCTGCGGGATTCTTCTCCGCAGGCTCTGCCGTCTGCAGCTCGGTCTCTTTCTTTTCCTGATTCTGATCCATATCGATTTCCTTATTTTTTTTCATATTTTCCATATTATGCCTCCTCGTTTCCTATAAAATATTGGGATACGGAGGCGTAAATCAAGCGGAATACGTGCTCCTCGGTGTCGTCGTCATTGGGGAGCGCATCGTTATATACCTTGATGGCGAAGTCCAGAAGCACGTTGAAGATGTGATTTAAGAGCATCCAAACGTTTGCTCTTTCTCGGAAAGCTGGCTTAAACTTTTCCACGATGTAAGCGTAGTTTGCCTTGTGCTGCTCCTCGGAGTAGAGCTTGAAGTAGGGGGAATAAAAATACCGCACGTAGGTTTTGCACTTATCCTCGTTGCCGAGAAGAAAGGCCCACAGCTTGGAGTAGAGAAGTCGGCAACGCTCCTTCAGGGTAAGATCATTCCGTGCCAAAAGGGGGAGATTGTCCGTAATGGCGCTCACCAGCTCCAGATCCAGACTCTGAAAGGTCTTTGCGAACATGTCGATTTTATCCTTGAAGCAGCGATAGATGTAGACCTCGTTGATTCCGACCTCGGAACCGATCATTTTGGTTGTCGCGTTGTCCAGACCGTGTCGTGCAATGACGCGGATCGTGCTCTCGATCAGCCTTTCACGGGTTTCTTCTTGTTTCACGCTTTTCTCACTCCTTGTCCACATTTGTAAATGATTGCTACATTTTTTGTGAAAATAATGCAAACGACTCGGCGTTTGCTTATTTTTCGCTGCGGATCACACCCGTTTGCAGACGTTTGATTGGTTTGTTGCGTACACAAGATGATGGGGTGTTTTTCGCTCGTAGACACAAGATGTGGAGGGATCACGATGATTAGCGAAAAAACAACGACGAATCACCACACTACTAGCTTAGAAATTCTATCACAACTCGACGAAAAATACAAGAGTTTTTGCTATTTTTTTTAAAAAAATACCTTCGATCCTTTTCCTTCTTTTTCGACCTTGCAGAAAGCGTTTTTTCCTATGTACGTCTTTTTCCGTTCCCCGTCCGAAATCACCTCCGGGAAAGCGTCATTTTGCACTTGAAATCCCACGGTCGGTGTAGTATACTGAAGGGGTAGAAGCGAACTTCTCTTCAAGGAGGAAAAAATGGAGTTTGAACGACTGATCGCCGAGCGCTATTCCGTTCGGAAATTTAAGCCCGAGCCTCTTTCCGAGGAGGCGATCGGACGCATCCTGAAGGCAGGCCATCTTGCCCCCACGGGTTGCAACGCCCAGCCGCAGCGAATTTTGGTTTTGAATACCCCCGAGGGGATGGAAAAACTGCGGGGCTGTACCAAGTGCCATTTCGGTGCTCCCGCGGCGATGCTTGTTTGCTATAACGTGAAGGAATCCTGGATACGACCCTACGACGGCGCTCTTTCCGCGCCGGTGGATGCGGCTATCGTCACCACCCACCTGATGTTGGCGGCGCACGACGCAGGCGTCGGCTCCTGCTGGGTGATGCATTTTGACCCTGCGGCCCTTCGACGCAGCTTTGCCATTCCCGAGGATTACATCCCCTTGGCTCTTCTTGTAATGGGGTATCCCGCTGAGGATTCTGCTCCGTTCCCGATGCACTCGAGCTTTCGGGACGAGTCGGAAACGGTCTTCTTTGAGCATTTCTGAGGCGTGCGAATGGATGTTTCTTGCATTGCGGAGCGCTTGATTGCTTGGGTCCGTGATTTCTTTCGGGAAAACGGTCCCGATTCTCCTGCTGTCATCGGCATCTCGGGAGGAAAGGACAGCTCCGTCGTGGCAGCCCTTTGCGCCCGCGCTTTAGGAAGGGAGCGGGTCGTCGGAGTGCTGATGCCCATGGGGGAGCAATGGGACATTGATATGAGCCGCCTTCTGGTGGAGCATCTTGGGATCCGAAGCCTTGAGATCAACGTCGCCCCCGCTGTGGAGGCGGTACTGTCCTCGATGCCCAAGGAGCTTGAGATCAGCAGGCAATCACGAGTGAATCTTCCCCCGAGGATCCGAATGGCGACCCTCTATGCCGTTTCGCAGTCCCTCAACGGGAGAGTGGCCAATACCTGTAACCTTTCCGAGGATTGGGTTGGGTATTCTACCCGCTACGGGGATATGGCGGGAGACTTCAGCCCCCTTGCCCACCTGACGGTGCAGGAGGTCAAACAGATCGGAAGAGCGCTGGGGCTTCCTGAGGTTTTGGTGGAAAAGGTACCCATCGACGGCCTTTGCGGCAAGACGGACGAGGACAACCTCGGCTTTTCCTATGCGACCCTTGACCGCTATCTGACAAGCGGTGTTCTGGAGGATGCGGCAATTCGCGCGCGCATCGACACCCTCCACGAGAAAAATCGCTTCAAGCTTCTGCCGATGCCCGCTTTTGATCCGGGCATTCCGCGAGCACTTAAATGAGAAAGGAGATTTTCGATGATGCGTAAAATTACTTCGCTCTTTTTGGCTTTTCTGCTGGTCTTTTCTCTTGTTTCCTGTTCCGTTACCGTCCATGTGAAAACCTCGCCGTCGGAAACTGTGGAGGAGACCCTGACCGAGGAGATATCGGGATCTGTGACCCTTGAAGGGGCCGAAACGTCCGAGCAGGGGGACTATGCTCCGCTTTTGTATCGCGTTACAAACGACGAGGGAGGGGAGCTCTATCTGCTCGGCTCCATCCACGTGGGCCGCGAGGATTACTATCCCTTGCCCGATTATATCTACGATGCCTTGAAGAAATGTGACGACCTGACGGTGGAGGCCGATATCATCTCCTTTGAGTCCGACCTTTCGGCTCAGATTGCCGCCATCCGTCTCTTCCTTGCTCCCGATGGGAAGAGCATCACCGATTACGTTTCCGAGGACACGTACCAAAAAGCCGTGGAGATCCTCAAGGAGTACAATATGTACGCCTCTGCAATGGACCTTTATACTCCGGTGCTCTGGTTCAATTTCATTGAGCAATGCACGTATCTTGCAGCCGGTGCCAAAACGGAGCTCGGCATCGACCGCCACCTGATGCAATATGCCAAGGAAAACAGCATTCCAATCAATGAGGTGGAATCCGTAGAAATGCAGTATGAGATGCTCGCCTCCTTCTCCGATGACCTGCAGGTCACCCTTCTGGAAAGCTCCATCGCCTCCTATAATCTGACCAAAAACGGCTTCAATAACACCGAAGCCCTAATGGACGTCTGGGCCTTCGGAACCGAGGAGGAGTTTGCTGAGATGCTCAAGGCTGAGGAAAATTTCCCGAATGAAGAGACCCGCCTTCTCTACGAGGAATACTACGACGCGATGTATACCGACCGCAATGCCGATATGGCGGAATTTGCCATCAAGTGCGTGGAGGAGAGAGCGTTTACGACCTTCCTTTGCGTCGGCGCCGCCCACGTGGTGGGGGACGAGGCGTTGGTGCAGATCCTGCGGGAGTACGGCTTCCGTGTGGAGCTTGTCCGATAAGGTCAGAATAACGAAAGCAGGACCGATTTTCGGTCCTGCTTTCGTTTTATCTTGCGTAGATGTGGTTCAGATGCTTCCAATAGGGAAGGTCGAGGGAATCCATCTGCTCCTTCGTCAAGCGGTACGCCCAGTTGCCTGCGGCGTTTCCCGGGGTGTTGACGCGGGTATCCGCACCGTATCCCAAAAGATCCTGCACGGGGAAGATCACACATCCCGCGCGGCTCATTAAAAGGGCACGGATCGCGGCGTTGCAGCCGTCCTGCGGATTCCCGAGGTAGTCCAGCGCCGCTTTGCGGGTCTCGTCGTCCAGCTCCCACAAAAAGCCGAGCAGGGTATTGTTGTCGTGGGTACCGGTGTAGGCCACCAGATTCTCCCCATAGCAATGAGGCAAATGAGGAGAGAGGTTGTTTCCGTCAAAGCCGAATTGGAACACCGCCATTCCGGGAAATCCGCTATAGCGAAGAAGTGCGCGGGTGTCGTCATCGATGATTCCGAGATCCTCTGCCACGATGAGCTTTTCCCCCGCAATCTCGCGGATCAAATCCACAAGCCTTTCGCCGGGTCCGCGGACCCATTTCCCCTCCTTGGCACTTTTGGCCCCTGCGGGAACGCTCCAATAGGCGCTGATTGCACGAAAATGATCGATGCGAATCCCGTCGAAGAGGGTGAGCATATATTCCATTTTTTCTCGGAATCGGACAAATCCGTCCTTTTCCATCGCGCCCCAATCGTAGAGCGGATTTCCCCAGAGCTGACCCTCCTCGGAGAAGTAGTCGGGGGGCACGCCCGCCACCGCCGTCGGGTCCTTTCTCGCGTCCAATTGGAAGTCCTCGGGACTCGACCAAAGGTCAAAGCTGTCGTAGGACACGTAAAAGGGAAGGTCTCCCATAATCGAGATCCCCTGCAGGCTCGCATAGCGGTGCAGGGCATCCCACTGCTTGTGAAAGAGATATTGGATGAATTCCCAGGCAGCGAGATCCTCGGGCAAGGGTTCGCGGACCGTCCACTCCCGCCACGGAAGACCGTGATTGCTCTCCTTTAAGGCAAAGAAGCGACACGCTTCCCCAAGTCGTGGCCGCTCCTTGAAAAACGCCCGAATTCCCGCGGGATCCTGTATGCGTCCCGCCGCCTTCTTGAAAAAGGCGTAGCGCGTTTCGCGGAGTCTGTCATACTGACACAGGTACGGGTCCGAGACCCTCTGAGCCTCCAATTCCTCCCGACTGACCAGCCCCATTCGGTAAACCTCCTCCGGATCCACGAAATTCAGGTTGCCCCCGAAGGAGGAATAAGACATATAGGGGGAGTTGTGACCGTCGGTCACCCCGAAGGGGAGCACCTGCCAAAGGGAAAAGCCACCCTCCTTTAATATATCGATCCATTCGTATGCGCTCCGTCCGAAGTTCCCGCAGCCGTAATCTCCGGGAAGGGAAAAAACGGGGAGCAGAACGCCGCTTTGTCGTTTCATCGTATTCACCTCGTTTGTTATCATATACCAAAACGAAAAAAATAGCAAGTCGGGTCCAATG
>JAFVYT010000055.1 GCA_017508505.1 Clostridia bacterium | reverse complement strand
TGGACGTTGCTCTTGCCATTGATGCGGAGGGGGTCCACGTGGGGGCAGAGGATATGCCGATTGCAACCGCAAGAAAACTGATGGGCGATGATAAGATCGTTGGCGCAACAGCCAAAACCGTTCCTTGGGCAAAGGATGCCTACGAACAGGGCGCTGATTATCTTGGTGTAGGCGCAATTTATCCCACCACGACCAAGGTCAAGACCGTTCTGACCTCCACCGATACCCTTCGGGACATTTGCAATGCGGTCCCGATTCCCGCAAACGCCATCGGCGGTCTGAACAAGGACAATATTGATATTCTTTCAGGCATCCCCATTGCGGGAATTTGCGTGGTCTCTGCCATTATGAAGGCCCCCGATCCGAGGACGGCGGCAGAGGAATTGAGGGCAAGAGCAAGAGAGCTCGGGCTGATCTAAGGGAAAAAAGCGGCAGATTGGGGGCACCACCTTACGCCGCTATAGAAAACGATGCTGAAAAAAGAAAGGAGTATTCTATGAAAATGAAAACAGCATTGACCGTTGCGGGAAGCGATTGCAGCGGAGGCGCTGGGATTCAAGCAGATTTGAAAACGATGACGCTTAACGGTGTTTATGCCATGAGTGTGATTACGGCACTGACGGCACAGAACACCACCGGCGTAAGGGGAGTACAAGAAGCAACTCCCGAATTCTTGGCACAGCAGATCGACGCGGTGTTTGAGGACATCCGTCCTGATGCCGTGAAAATCGGTATGGTAAGCTCGGCAGAGCTGATCAGAACCATTGCGGAAAGACTGAATTTTCACAAGGCAAAAAACGTAGTGGTGGATCCCGTCATGGTTGCCACAAGCGGAGCAAGGCTGATCCGGGAGGACGCCATCGACGTACTCAAAAATGAATTGATTCCGCTTGCGACTCTCGTAACACCTAACATCCCCGAGGCAGAGGTGCTGTCGGGAAGGAAGATCCGGAATCGGGACGATATGCTCGAAGCCGCAAGGCTCATCGGTGAAGTATACGAGTGCTCGGTTCTGTTAAAGGGCGGTCATAGCGTGAGCGATGCCAACGACCTTTTATACGAGAAGGGAAGCTGCAAGTGGTTTTTTGGAAAACGCATCGACAATCCCAACACCCACGGCACGGGCTGTACGCTCTCGTCAGCCATTGCTGCGGGGCTTGCCAAAGGATATGACCTTGAGACTTCCGTACAAAGAGCAAAGGATTATATCTCGGGCGCACTTGCTGCGATGCTTGACCTTGGACAGGGCTCCGGGCCGATGAACCACGCGTTTGATCTTAACAGTCATTTTGCCAAATAAATGTGCTTGAAAGGAAGGGGCTACAATGAGAAGCTATACGACACAAATGGATGCCGCAAGACAGGGCATCATCACACCCGAAATGAAGGCAGTTGCCGCAAAGGAATACAGAACAGAGGAAGAAATTCGTGACCTTGTTGCAAAAGGTCAGGTTGCCATCTGCGCCAATCGCCTGCACACCTGCATAGAGCCCAACGGTGTGGGCTCTATGCTCCGCACCAAGATCAACGTCAACCTCGGCGTTTCACGGGACTGCAAGGATTACGATATCGAGATGGAAAAAGTTATGGCAGCCGTAAATATGGGCGCGGAGGCCATGATGGATCTCTCCAGCCACGGGAATACGCAGCCCTTTCGCCAAAGGCTTGTACGGGAATGTCCCGCTATAATCGGTACGGTTCCCGTATACGACAGTGTGATCCATTATCAGCGGGACCTTGCGACCCTGACCGCAAAGGATTTTATTGACGTAGTTCGCCTGCACGCCGAGGACGGCGTGGACTTTGTCACCCTCCATTGCGGGATTACCCGTAAAACGATCGAGCAGATCCGTAAGCACAAGAGAAGGATGAACCTTGTCTCTCGGGGCGGCTCTCTCGTTTTTGCCTGGATGTGTATGACGGGGGAGGAAAACCCCTTCTATGAGCACTTTGATGAAATTCTGAATATCTGCCGAGAGTACGACGTGACGATCTCTCTCGGTGACGCTTGCCGCCCCGGCTGCCTTGCGGATGGGAGCGACGTGTGTCAGATCGAGGAGCTCGTCCGCCTCGGGGAGCTGACGAAGCGGGCGTGGGAAAAGGACGTGCAGGTGATGGTGGAAGGCCCCGGGCATATGCCGATGGATCAGATCGAGGCCAATATGAAGCTGCAGGAAACCCTTTGTATGGGCGCGCCCTTCTACGTGCTCGGCCCCATCGTTACCGATATTGCTCCCGGGTACGATCACATCACCTCTGCCATCGGAGGCGCAATCGCCGCCGCTTCGGGGGCCGCCTTCCTTTGCTACGTTACTCCCGCCGAGCATCTGGCGCTTCCCAACTTAGACGACGTAAAGCAGGGCATTATCGCCTCTAAGATCGCGGCCCACGCCGCGGATATTGCAAAGAAAATCCCCCGCGCAAGAGACCTTGACGACCGTATGGCCGATGCCCGTCGCAGGCTCGATTGGGAGGAGCAGTGGGCGTGTGCGCTGGATCCCGAAACGGCAAAGCGCATCCGTGACGAGCGCAAGCCCGAGCACGAGGACACCTGTTCGATGTGCGGCAAGTTCTGCGCGGTCAGAAGCATGAATAAGGCCCTGAGCGGAGAGTACGTCGATATTCTGTAGAACGGAGAGGGAAGAAGAGAAAAATCGAGGAAAAAGTAAAAATAATAAAAAATATTCACAAAAAATACTTGAAAAATCGAGATTCGTAGTGTATACTACCTTTGCAAACTTGCCCCTTTGTCTTTTTTGAAGGGAGCGAGGATCTACTTTCCATTTTTTCGGGAGGAACGACTACTATGAAGCGCAATACCAAAAGATCCCTTCTGTTCAGCCTTTTGAGCTTGCTTTTGTCCTGCTCGATGCTGATCGGCACCACCTTCGCGTGGTTTACCGATAGCGTGACAAGCGCGAATAATATCATCAAGGCCGGCAATCTCGATATGGAGCTTGAGTATTGGAACGGAACCTCGTGGAAAAGTGTTCACGGTTCCAGCGAGCTTCTTGATGATGAAGCTCTTTGGGAGCCCGGCTACACTGAGGTTGTTTATCTGAGATTGATCAATGCAGGCTCGCTTGCATTCAAGTATCAGCTCGGTGTGAACATTCAGCGTGAGACTCCCGGTGTCAATGCTGCCGGAGAGGAGTTCAAGCTGTCCGACTACATCAATTTTGGCGTTGTGGAGAACGTAAACGGCGAGACCGCAGCATACGCAACCCGTCAAGAGGCAGTAGACGCCCTTTCCGAGTCCAAGAAGATCTCTGAAGGCTATGCCAAGGAAGGTACAATGCTTGCGGATGCGCAGGATCTTTATCTTGCGATGGTCGTGTACATGCCCGAGACCGTTGGTAACGAAGCAAACCACAACGGCGAGAAGGTTCCTCAGATTACCCTTGGAGTAAACGTGTTTGCCGCTCAGATGGCTTATGAGTCTGATTCCTTCGGCAATGAGTATGACGAGGATGCAACCTATCCCATCGCCGATTATAAGGAGATCGGAAACGAGGGTGGATCCCTTGTTGCAGGTGACGTTACTGTAAAGGTCCCTGACACCGCCATCCCCGGTGACTACTATCTTAACGTGGATAACAAGCATCTGAAGACCACTGACGGCAAGACCACCGTTTCCTATGATATCGATCTTATGAGAGACGGTGTTAAGGTCGAGAACGACGGAACCGTGTATACGGTTAGCATCAACGTTGGCAAAAACTTGGATATCAAAGAGGTTCTCCACGCAGGTACCGCTGTTACGAGCTATGATTACGATAGAAATACCGGTATTGTCAGCTTTGGAACCGCTACCTTCAGCCCCTTTTCCGTAAGCTACATCCCCTGGGCTGCAATGGTTGGTTCTGTAGAATACCACACCATTGACGAGGCAATTGAAAATTGGAAAAACGGTACAACTCTTACCCTCTTGAATGATGTGACCCTGACGGATGTGATCAAGCTCAACTCTACCGAGTACCACATTCTTGATTTGGGCACATACACTATGACTGCGGCGTCCGGTAAGGACGTGATTCAGTACGTAGTAAAGGGAAGAAGCTCTGCCAGCTATGCTTTGGACATCAAGGCCGACGCTACCAATCCCGGCGGTATCACCGCTAAAGGAAAAACCATCGTTAGCCACATTAAGCCGAGTAGCGGCGCTCCCGCTAAAGACCGCCCGATTACCAGATTCTATGGCGGTGTTTTCAATGCTTCTTATGTTGTAAAGCAGGGAGGCAGTGGTCTCTTCCTTCCCGGCGCTGGCTATACCGGCGCGTCTGCACCTTACTTCCAGTTCTACGGTGGCGAGTTTAACGGCACCATCTATACCAACCGCTCTCAGAACCAGTTCCATGGCGGTACCTTCAACGGGAGTCTGCAGATGTCTGTTGACTCTTCTGCTTACACGATGGTTGCCGGCGGCACCTTCAAGAACCTTTCCAATTTGATGGGCTCTGCACTGAACAGCGACAAGTTCGTCATTGGCACCGCTAAGGGCGCCAACAATGGCTTTGTTTGTGTCAACGAAAACGGGTATTACGTAGTTTCGAAAACAGTGCCTGCCAACGCTGAGGCCTCTGTTGCTTCGAATTATAGCAGTAACAACTACTTCTATTATAGCACCGTAAATACAAACGGTATGTACTATGAAGACGTTTATGATGCACTCGAAGCCAACAAGACAGGTGAAGTCACCGTCTTTGTCGGTGAGCTTGAACTTTCGAATACGGCCTTCAAGGGCACGATCAAGATTTCCGATACCCTTGCCGTGACCTTCGCAGAAGGCACCGAGCCTGCTTGGAGCGTTGAGTCCGACGAAGGGGCTGTAAGCTATACCGATGCTGTTGCGAACGGTGTCGTAACCCGTACCTATACTGTCGGCTAATCAGATCAAATTCTTTAAAAAGCCTGAAGAATCCCCCCGTTTTACGGGGGGATATTTTTTACCCCTGAGGGGAAAAAAGAGGCGGACGAAAGTATTTCGTTTTCCGTTCCCTTTACACCCCGCTTTTTCCTTGGTATAATGGAGTGAAATGAGAAATCGGGAGGGAAGAGAATGAACACATCAATTTTGGATTACGGTGCCGTCCCGGGGGGCGAGGTGGTGAACACCCGCGCCATTCAGGCGGCCATTGATGCGGTCTCGTCCGCGGGCGGCGGCAGAGTGACGGTGCCTGCGGGGGTCTTTGTCACGGGGAGCCTTTTCCTCGGGGATCACGTGGAGCTGCATCTGGAGGCGGGTGCTGTCCTGAAGGCAAGCACCGACCTCGGGGATTACAACGCCCTTGACGCTTATCCCGAAAACTACGGAAGCGACAAGGAGGAGTGGACGGGTCATCACCTGATCATCGCCCATCACAGGACGGGGGTTTCCGTCACGGGCTGCGGCACGGTGGATGGCTCGGGGGAGGCCTTTTTTGAGGAGCCCCACCGCTGTAAATCCTTCAACTATACTTGGGGCTACGGCATTGCCAAGGCCAAGAATAAAGAGACCCTTCGCCCCGGTCAGCTGATGGTTTTCGTGGAGTGTGAAAACGTCCTGCTGACGGATTTTTCCATTGTGGATTCCCCCTGCTGGTGCGTGTTCCTTTACGGCTGTGAGAGGGTGCGCGTGCGGGGGCTGAGCATCCAAAACGAGCCCACCCACGCCAATACCGACGGCATCGATATCGATACCTGCCGCTTTGTGACGGTGTCCGACTGCATCATCACCACGGGGGACGACGCCATCACCGTCCGCGCCACCGCCGCTCGCCTTTTGTCGGGCAAGACGGTGTGTGAGCACGTGAAGATCTCCGACTGCGTTCTGTCCACCTCGGCGGTGGCCGTGCGGGTGGGAGTCGGTACGGGCGAGATCCGAAACGTGAATATCTCGGGGCTCACCGTGGCCCGCGCAGGCACGGTGATCGAATTCATCACCTCCTATAAAAAGCGCGGCGGTGTCAGCATTTCCCGCGTTTTGGCGGAGAATATCCGCGCGGATCAGGTTTCCTTCCCCGTGCGCTTCTTTCAGGAGAACGGTGCCTTCATCCGCGACGTGACCGTGCGCGGTCTTTCCGCCCGTGCGATGTGCTCCTCCCATTTCGTAGCGGAGGAGAAGGGGATGATCTCCCATATCACCCTCGATAATCTTTCGGTAGAGATGATGGATTCCCTCTACGTTCTGGATGAGCGCGCTCCCGATGAAAAGGGGTGGTATGCCCTTTGGGGCAAGGGTGCCGAGCACGTGACCCTTTCGGGTGTTCGCTTTCGCATTCCCGAGAGCCTTGCCTCGGAGTGGAAGGGGCTTGCTTCTTTGGAGGGGTGCGAGGACGTTACCGTTACCGATTCGGATTTTACCCTGTGAACCCATCGCGCCCCCTCTTCTATAACGCTTTGTTATTCCTCGTCGGTTTTTTTCGTATTGGTCTTATGGGCCTTGTTGTGATACAATGAGAAAAAGACTAAAAAACGGAGGAAAAAAACGATGAAAAAACGCTCGGCCCTTGTTCTTTTACTTGTCTTGACGCTCCTTCTTTCGGCAGGATGCGCACCGCAGTCGCTTCGCCCTCTTTCCGAAACGGCAGAGGAGACCGAGGCGGGGGACGTGACCCCCGCTACGCCGACGGAGCCCGAAGAGACCCCCGCCTCCGAAACCGAGGAGGCACAAAGGGTCTATTCCGTTTTGTTCATCGGGAACAGCTACACCTATTATAACGATATGCCCACCGCCCTCTTTCAGCAGATGGCACGCTCCGCGGGGGTTCGTCTCACGGTGGATGAGATCACCAAGGGTGGCCATACGCTGGAAAAGCACGCCAGCCCCTCGGACACCTACGGGGCCAAGGTGATCCGTGCCCTTTCGGGGGAGAAGCAGTACGACTTTGTCATCCTTCAGGAGCAAAGCGTCCGTCCCGCCTCGGAACCTGCCTTGTTTTACAAGGCCGTGCGCACCCTCGTGGCGCGCATCCGTGAACACGGTGCGATTCCCATCCTTTACTCCACTTGGGGCAGGAAAACGGGGAGCGATACCCTGACGGGGCGCAATTGGACAAATGAAAGCATGACCTGGCGGCTTGCCGCCTCCTATCAGGCCATCGGGGATGAGCTTGGAATCCCTGTGGCCCACGCGGGACTTGCCTTTTTCGATCTTTTCGGGAGCGACAGCCCCCTTGAGCTCTACAGCACCGACAAGTCCCACCCCTCCTACAACGGCAGCTACCTTGCGGCGGCGACCCTTGTAGAGACGGTGTTTGATATCGATCCCGAGACCCTTACCTACCGCGGGAGGCTGAAGGCCGAGGACGCCACGGCCCTTCTGGCCGCCGCAAAGAGAGCCACCCGCTCCACCCCCGCGATTCCGGAGGAATACCGCACCTCCTCCGTGGGAGTCGGATAAAAAACGATACGGTGCCAAAAGCCTTTGTGGGAAAGGAGAAGCTATGAATGAATCGGAAAAAGGAAAGCTGTTACGGGAGGAGCTTCTCGTCCCCTCCGCTCTCGACGGTACTCTCCAGCCGTCTCTGTTTTACCGTGCCTTGGGGAGGATCCGAGACCGCTTCTGGTTGGGCTTCATACCTGGAGCTTCGGCCGTGAGAATCAGATCAAAAAAATGCTCCCCGTGGCCGAAACGTATAACTTTCATTTGCTTTTGCCTGAATTCCGCGGAAAAAACTGCATCGGCAATCCCGAACTGAAAAAGGCAATGGGCTCCGAGTATGCCAAAAGCGATATCAAGGAGGCCATTGACTACGTTCTGGAGCGGGAAAAGGTCGACCGAGACAACATCTTTCTCCTCGGGCTTTCCGGGGGAGGGCATATGGCCCTTTTGATGGCGGGGATGATCCCGGAGTATTTTAAGGCTGTGGGGGCCGCCGTGCCCATTGTGGATTTGGCTCGCTGGGCAGAGGAGAACCCCCGCTACGGAAAGCACGTGTACGCTTGCTGCGGCACGGATCGGGAGGAGATGCTTCGCCGCTCACCCATTGCCTATCTGGACGGGATCGCCCGTGCCAACGTCAAGCTCTTCCACGGAAAACGGGATCCCGTGGTGCCTGCTTCTCACAGTCTGGAGCTCTTTCACAGGATCCTTGAAAAATACCCGGATGCACGGGTGTATCTGGATATATTTGACGGCACTCACGAGATCGATATGAAGAGTGCGACCCACTGGATTATGACCCAGTACAAAAAAACGAGCAATACGGAGGTAACGGGCTGACTCGGATGACGTTGCCGATGAGGTGCCCTCATTCTCTAAAAAAGGAAAAGGAGTTCAAGGTCTATGTCCATTGAAGCCTCTTTGGATACCCTCTGCGCCGCTTTTGCGGGTGCAATGGGGGTTTCTGCACCCGCCCACGCCGCCGCTCCCAACGAGGCTCTGACGGAGTATGTTACCTCGGTTTTCGGAGAAGAGAAGGCGGATCGCGTTTTTATGTATAACCCCGACGCCATCGCCCGTTGGGTGTATGAAAAATACCCTCAGCTCTTTCGGGAGCTTGTGTCTGCCACGGAGCTGGAGCTGCCCCTCCAAACGGTGATGCCCTCTGTGACGCCCGTTTGCTTCGGCACCATGTATACGGGGGCTCAGCCCTCGGTTCACGGGATCCAAAGGTACGAAAAGCCCGTCATTACCATTGACACCCTCTTTGACGCGCTCCTTCGTGCGGGGAAAAAGCCCGTCATCGTTGCCTACGGGAAGTGCAGCCTTTCCAAGATCTTTTTGGAGAGGGAAATGGACTACTTTATTGATCAGAGCATCGATCAGGTCAACGCCAAGGCGGCAGAGATCATCCTGAAGGATGAGTACGACTTTGTGGTGGTCTACAACGGAAATTACGATTCCGTGATGCACAAGACCGGCCCGGAGTCCGTGGAGGCACTCGGAGAGCTGCGCTCCAACGTGCACACCTTTTGCACCTTCGCGGAAATGATCCGTACCCATTGGAAGGGACACAACACCCTTTTGGGCTTTGGGATGGATCACGGCTGTCACGAGATCGACGGGGGCTGCGGCTCCCACGGGCTGGATATGCCCGAGGATCTGTGCATCACCCATTTTTACCGTGCCATCCCAAGGGATACGCTGTAAAGCACCTTGTGAGCACCTCCCCTCGGAGGTGCTCTTTTTTTGCATTCAAAAATATTTCATAATTACTATTGACAATCACGTGACCGTGTGATAGAATAAAGACACATCAGGAAGGGAAGGTGAACGCGGGTGGTGATGACTCTGCCGGGGACGACCATTGAGGTCTCCGAATCGAAAAAGAACTGCTCGAGAGCTTTGTTCGACGGTATTTTTGCCGCAGGCGGGATTACGCTTTCTCAGGTCTCCATTATGACGGGGCTTGAGCCCTATCACATTCAGAATTGGGTCAAGCGGGGCTTTGTATCCTCTCCTGTACGGCGGCAGTATACCAAAAGCCAGTTTGCCCGCATCGTTTGTATCAACTTCCTGAAGGATTCGCTCCCGCTGGAGGGAGCTTGCCGCCTCATCTCCTATCTCAACGGAGACCTGAGCGATCAGAGTGACGACCGCATTGACGACAGCGAGCTTTATCACCTTTTTGTCAATCTTCTCTCCCTTCTCCCTTACGCCTCTTTGGACGAGGCGGCGGTCAAGGAGGCGACCTCTCTTGCCCTGGAGGATTATTCGGAGACGGTGGACGGGGTCAAATCGAAGCTTTTCGAGGTTTTGCAGATCATGGCCTGGGGACACATCGCCTCCCGTGCGCGCCGCACCGCCGAGATGCAGCTTTCATCATTGGAATAAAAGGAGGAATTCGATATGCTTGTTTGGTGGAATTCTTTGAGTCTTTTGGCACAGATCTTTCTTTTGGTGGCCATCCCCTCAACCCTGATCCTTGTGATTCAGACGGTTTTGATGCTCATCGGGCTCGGCTCCGAGGGGGCGGACGCGGACGTGGATGCGGACGTAGACGTAGACGTAGAGGGAGACGGAGACGGCATCTTTTCCGAGGAGCTCCCCGAAGCAGATCCGGATCCCACGGGGCTGGACGCCCTTCGGGTGTTCACCGTCCGTGGCATTATTGCCTTTCTCGTGGTGTTCGGTTGGATTGGCTACGGGATGGAGCAGGCGCGGCTTCCCCTTTGGCTTTCCTTCTCCTCTGCCTTTTTGGGCGGATCCTTGATGATGCTTCTCTTGGCCTTTTTGATGCGGGGCGTGATGCGTCTTCGGGGGGCGGGAAACCTTGACAACCGCAATGCCCTCGGGGTCTCGGGCAAGGTGTATTTGACCGTGCCTGCGGCTCGCTCCGGGGTGGGGAAGATCAATCTGATGCTCCAGGGCAGCTTTGTGGAGCGGGACGCCGTCACCGACGAGAGCACTGACCTTGTCACGGGTCAGGAGGTGCTGGTCACGGGGCTCAGCGGTCAGGCTACCCTGGTGGTCAAGCGTAAATAAGGAACCGATCAAGTTCACATATACATTTTATTATTGGAGGTATTACAATGGAATCCGGCGTTATCATTCTCGTTTGTGCAATCGTTCTGGTTTTGTTTTCCTTTATCGTTTGGGCGTGCTCACGGTATAAAAAGTGTCCCTCCGACAAGATCCTCGTGGTGTACGGCTCCATCGGAAAAAACAAGGACGGCACCAACCGCTCTGCCAAGTGTATCCACGGCGGTGCGGAGTTCATCGTTCCCGTCTTTCAGTCCTATCAGTATTTGGATCTGACCCCCATTTCCATTCAGGTGGACCTGAAGAATGCCCTTTCCCGTCAGAACATCCGTATTGACGTGCCCTCTCGCTTTACCGTCGGTATCTCCACGGAGCCCGGGGTGATGCAGAATGCGGCAGAGCGCCTCTTGGGTCTGCAGCTTTCCGAGATTCAGGAGCTCTCCAAGGATATCATCTTCGGTCAGCTCCGTCTGATCATCGCCACCATGGACATCGAGGAGATCAATACCGACCGCGACAAGGTCCTTGCCGCCGTCAGC
>JAFVYT010000054.1 GCA_017508505.1 Clostridia bacterium | reverse complement strand
GCTTCCTTACGGCTGGAAGCCATACCCATTCTGTAAACAGCATTGTCCAAACGTCTTTCGAGCAGAGACAGAAGGTTTTCGCCAGCGATACCTTCCTGCTTGTCAGCCTGCACGTAGTAGTTCTTGAACTGCTTTTCCTGTACGCCGTAGTAACGACGGGCAGTCTGCTTCTCTCTCAGCTGCATACCGTATTCCTTAACGGTCTTGCGGCCTGCGCCGTGCTGGCCGGGAACAGTAGCGCGTCTTGCAACTGCGCACTTGTCGGACAGGCAACGGTCACCCTTGAGGAAAAGCTTCTTTCCTTCACGTCTGCAGAGTTTGCAGGAAGGACCAGTATATCTTGCCATAGCTCTATTCCTCCTTGTGATTATACACGTCTGCGCTTAGGCGGGCGGCAGCCGTTGTGCGGGATCGGAGTTACGTCACGGATTACCGTTACTGCGAGACCTGCGGTAGCAAGTGCGCGGATAGCGGATTCACGGCCGTTGCCGGGACCCTTTACGTATACTTCGATAGTTTTCATGCCCTGATCCACAGCGATCTTTGCTGCGGTCTCGGCAGTCATCTGAGCTGCGTAGGGAGTCGATTTTCTGGAACCTTTGAAGCCAAGTTCGCCGGCAGAAGCCCAGGAAATCGCGTTGCCCTGCGTATCAGTAATGGTAACGATCGTGTTATTGAAGGTAGAACGGATGTGCGCAACGCCGGCTTCGACGTTCTTGCGCTCACGGCGTTTTCTGATAACCTTTTTAGCAGGTGCCTTAGCCATTAGATTGAATCACTCCTTACTTCTTCTTATTTGCGATGGTCTTCGCCGGACCCTTTCTGGTTCTGGCGTTCGTCTTAGTGCGCTGACCGCGTACCGGCAGGCCCTTTCTATGGCGGATACCGCGATAGCAGTTGATCTCAACCAGGCGCTTGATGTTCATGCCGACTTCGCGACGGAGTTCGCCTTCAACCGTGTAGTTGTTTTCGATCTCATCACGCAGACGAGCGATTTCATCATCGGTCAGGTCCTTCGCACGGGTGTCGGGATTAATGTTCGTCTTGGCCAGAATGTCGCGGGAGCTCTTCAGACCGATACCGTAGATATAGGTAAGGGCGATCTCTACGCGCTTCTGATTCGGAATATCAACACCAGAAATACGTGCCATTAGTTTCTTTCACCTCTTTACGGTTTAATTGAGACGGCCTCAGCCCTGTCTCTGTTTGTGTTTCGGATTTTCGCAAATGACCATCACTTTGCCGTGGCGTTTGATGATCTTGCATTTATCACAGATTTTTTTGACAGAAGGTTTAACTTTCAAAGTGCAAACCACCTTTCATTAGATAGTGACTCCTTATTTGGAGCGCCAGGTGATCCGCCCCTTCGTCGGGTCATAAATGGATACTTCCACCGTGACCTTATCGCCGGGCAGAATCTTGATATAATTCATTCTCAGTTTCCCGGAGATGTGCGCCGTAACGATCATCTCATTGGGCAACTTTACCTTGAAGGTAGCATTGGGCAGAGATTCCACCACAACACCTTCAAACTCGATAACATCATCCTTTGCCAGAACAATCTCCTCCTTCCGGATATTTCATTTTTTGGGGGTGGTAATTTTCCAGCAAATCCGCAAGCAACTCGTTGCTTGCGTTTTGGCTTTGCAGCAGTTCCGCCGCCGTGCCTTGAGACAGGACGGCTAAGTGGCGGAGATTTTTCCGTTTCGGCTTTTCCAGGGGATGAAGGCGGCCGTTTGCAATCAGCACGTAGCCATGCTGCCGCTTATCCTCGGGAATACCAACGATCACAAACAACCGTTTCCGATCCCGCCCCGAAAGGGACTGGACCACGCTGCCGATGGCATGAGACCTCTCTTCCGTCATACTTTCGTCAGGAGGAGCGGGCCGTCTTCCGTCAGGGCAACGGTATGCTCGTAATGGGCCGATAGGGAACCGTCGGCAGTCACAACCGTCCAGCCGTCGGGCTGCTCGATCACGTTGGCCGTGCCTACGTTGACCATAGGCTCGATGGCGATGACCATGCCTCGGCACAGTCTGATGCCACGGCCGGGCGTTCCGTAGTTCGGAACGTTGGGATCCTCGTGCAGATCGTGGCCGATACCATGACCGACGTATTTTTTTACGGTGCTGAATCCGCAAGTGCGAACATGACCATCAATGGCCGCGCCCACGTCGCCGAGTCTGGCACCTTCCACTGCCGCTTGTGCCACGCCTTTTTCAAAGCTGGTTTTTGTGGCTTCAATCAGGCGCATTGCTTCCTCGCTGACTTTGCCCACCGGAAAGGTGTTGGCACAGTCGCCGTGGAAGCCACCGATGAACGCACCCACATCAATCTTGACGATGTCGCCCTCTTTCAAGATTCTCGTACGGGACGGAATTCCGTGGATGACCTCGTGATTGATGCTGATGCAGGCACTGCCGGGAAATCCGCCGTAGCCGAGAAAGGAAGGCTTGGCACCGCATTTTTCAATGTAGCGCCGGATCTTCAAGTCAATCTCGGCGGTGGACACACCTTCGCGGACCATCTCGCCGCCAAGGGCGAGAGCCTCGCCGGTGATCCGGCCTGCCACTTTCATCTGTTTAATCTGATCGGAATTCTTTACAAAGATCATTTGTCTTCCTTCCGTTACCCTGCTCAGGCCTCCAGAGCCTGTACAGTCAGGGCAGTTGTGTCTTCGATCTTTTCCTGACCGTAAACGATCTTCAAAAGACCTTTTGCCTCATAGAATGCTTTAAGGGGC
>JAFVYT010000053.1 GCA_017508505.1 Clostridia bacterium | reverse complement strand
GTAGTCGGGGGAGATTCCGCTGAGAACCTGATCCACGGCACGGCGGGTCACCTCGGAAGGCTCCCAATCGGTGCAATCTGCGTAGCCGGGCATTACGTCGAACTGTCCCGGAGCCGTCAGAACCTCGGCGATGGTGAAGGGGAACTTTTCTCCCTGAACGCGGTTCAGGATCACCTGCGCGATGAGAGATTTATGCTCAAGGCAGCCCGTACGGGTCTCGAACTCCACGCAGAAGAGAAGCATCCGATACTCCTCGGGAGTAGGACGGTAGGTAACGTGGAAGAGGCCCAATTCCTGTTTGGGCAGGTGATGCGCCAGAACCATGGAGGAGAGCGTCTCGGGCAGCTCCTCGGGCCTATGATCCTCTGCCGTTACGCCGTAAAGGCTTGCGGTCAGAGAGGCCTTATTGTGTCCTGAGATCAAGGTCGGATCGGACACAAAGCGATCGGGCAATACGATCGCACTCGGTGCGAATTCCGTGTGGTCGGCATCCTGCTCGGGCGAAAGAACGCCCTGTAAGGAGGACTCGGCATTTGCGGAGGGCGCCGCATTCGAGGAAGATCCCGTCGAAAGCAGTGCGGATCCTTCAAAGCTCGGAAGGTAAAGGGGAGAAAACCATACCGCAAGCACCACGATCAAACCGGCCAAATAGGCAGAAAACGAACCGTACAATTCTGCTTTTGTTTTGGTCATATATGCTCCTGTATTGAATTTTTCGCTCTTGATTTGGTAAACCGCAGGTGATTATAAGGCAAAGATTTTTTGTTTGTCAATATCGTTCTTCGTTTTTTAATTTTTCCGACATATTTTGTTCATTTTCATTCTTTCCCCCGTTTTTCCTCCTTTTTCGGGTGGGGAAAAATCAATCGTTACATTATATTATATATTCCCAACATTATGAAACCGACGAAAGAAAAGCCTTCGTCGGTTCAAATGTTTACAGAATATTCATTTTTTCATTTCCACGATGGTGACGCCTCCGTCCCCTTCTCCGTAGAGTCCGAGGCGATAGGAGCGAATCCTGCGGTCCCCCTTCAGGTAACGCCAAAGGCCTGCCTTCAGCGCGCCGGTTCCCTTGCCGTGAATGATGGTGACGCTCTCAAAGCCCGTCAGAATCACGTCGTCCAGGTATTTGTCCACCACGAACCACGCGTCGTCCGTCACAAGGCCGCGCACGTCCACGGAATTGGAGATATGAGAGCGGGGTGTAGAGGAAACGCCGCCCTTTTTCTCCTTCTTGGTGCTTTTGAGCCCCGTGATGAGACGCAGGGTGGAAACGGGGGTCTTCATCCTCATATTGCCGATGAGAACGGTGGCCTCGTCCCCTTGGAGCTTCTCCACAACGCCCTCTTTGCCGATCTTGGCAACCAGTACCTCATCCCCCTTTTGCAGGGGGCGCGGGAGGGTGTAGCCTTCCTCCTTTTCCTCCACCCGAACCATACGGGAGGCGATGCGCTCCTCCTGCCCGCGCAGGGTGAGACGCAGCTTCCTGCGCTCCTCCTCCAGATCGGCCTGAGCCTGATCCTTCAGGGCCTTTTTCTGCATTTCCTCCAGCTTTTCGATGGTGGAATCCGAAAGAGCGCGGGCGCTCTTGACCAGGCGCAACGCCTCTCGCTTTCCCCGCTCCAGCTCCTTTTCAGCCTCCGCAATCAGGCTTTCCCGCTCTTTCAGCGCACCCTCCTGCATGCTTTTGGCCTCGTCCAGAAGGCGCTTTGCCTCCCGACGGTCCTTTTCCATGGCGACGCGCTCCTCCTCCAGACGGCCGACCACCGTTTCAAAGCGGCGGTTTTCCGCCTTGACCAGCGTTTCGGCCTTGCGGATGATCTCGGAGGAAAGTCCGAGACGGGTGGAGATCAAAAAGGCGTTGGAGCGGCCGGGGGTTCCGATCACAAGTCGGTACGTGGGCTTTAAGGTCGTGATGTCAAACTCGCAGGAGGCATTCTCGACCCCCGGGGTTTCCAAGGCATAGGTCTTCAGCTCTGCGTAGTGGGTGGTAGCGGCGCATTTTGCTCCGAGTACACGGACGTGCTCCAGAATCGCCTCCGCAAGGGCGGCCCCCTCCACGGGGTCGGTACCGCTGCCCAATTCGTCAAAGAGCATCAAGGCTCCCCGAGGGGTGTCCTCCAGCATAGAAATGATGTTGACGATATGCGCGGAGAACGTGGAGAGTGACTGTTCGATGCTTTGCTCGTCCCCGATGTCCGCAAGAATATCGGGATAGACGGGCATGGTGGCCTCCTCCGCGGGGATCTGCAGTCCCGTCTGACTCATCATCGAAAGAAGCCCAATGGTCTTGAGCGTAACGGTCTTGCCACCGGTGTTGGGCCCCGTGATGACCAGCGTGTCAAAGTCCTTTCCCAAGGAAAGGGAGATGGGCACAGCGGTGCTCCGATCCAAAAGAGGGTGACGGGCGCGCTTGAGCTCCAAAATGCCTCGGCGGGAGATCTTCGGCTCGGCGGCATCCATTTTCAACGCAAGCTCCGCACGGGCAAAGATGACAGAAAGCTCCACCACGTTGTAAAAATCCAAACGAAGCGCGTCCCCAAAGGCCGCAACCTGCTGCGAAAGCTGCAGCAGAATCCGCTCGATCTCGTCTCGCTCCTCTCCCTCCAAAAGCTTGATCTGAT
>JAFVYT010000052.1 GCA_017508505.1 Clostridia bacterium | reverse complement strand
TTTGGCCATTTCCTCAATCTCGGTGATCACGAGGTCGACCTCCTCTTGGGTGGCGTCTGCATCGCTCAGGACCTCGAGCCCGTGTACGACGCTGTTGTGGAGCTTTTCCACGGGATTTTTCAGACCCTCTCCTGCAGAGGCGTTACGATATGTGTTGCAAAGAGCGGCAAGCCGGTTGACGCTCTCCTGGGAGACCAGGGAGTAGTATGCCTCGGATGCTTCGGAGGTCATAGCGTTAAAGTAACTTTGAATGGCATTCAAGCTTTCCTTGCTGTTGCCCTCTTCCGCAAGGTAGAAGAAGTAGGTGAGGTTTCTTTTCGCTTGAAGATTTGCTACTGCCTTTTCATAGCGACTCCAGCTGCTCTGGGTGTAATCGTATTTGGATGAGGAGCGAAAGCGTGCAAGCTCAGCGTCGATGGGGCCGAAATCGAGGCTGTCCTTTTCCAACCGGGCATAGGCTTCAAGAAGCTCGCTTGCGCAGGCATCGATCGTATCCTGCTTCGGCCGTCTTGCGGCGATGCAATCCTCTGCGGCTTTTTTTGCGTCCTGATAGGCCGGCCAAAAGACGCTTTTTGACATCACGCTTTCTCTTGCGGAAATGTCACAGTAATGCACCAATGCATCAAGGTGAGATGTGGTAAGGGGAATGGGCAGGGTGGTAAGCACCAAGTTATTATAGGCCGTTTCAAAGCGCCTTTCATAGCCGGACAGATGTGTGGCGATGTGCTCGGCAAAGGCCGCCTTTGATTTGTTTCCTTTTTCGAATAAAGTGGGGCCGTTGATCTCCTTATAAATGTCCTCCATCACGTCGGAGAGTCGTCGCCAGCTTTCCTCCTCGAAAAGATTCAGATCCAAAGATTCGTAATCCTGCACCATACGATCCAGAGAGGAGTAGTCGAAGGAATCCCGCACCAAGGTAGCATACGCCTTTTGGATATTGCTATACTGACGGTTGATTTCGGCATCCGTGGGGTTTTCCTTTGCAAGGAGCTCACCGCACTTCTCAAGCTCCGCGGAATAGGCCTCGAAATACTGAGAATCAGAGTAGAAGGGGGTATAGAAATAGCGGTTCAGATTCTGATAAACTCGCTCCAGATCGCTTTTGGATTGGGCCTCGACACGAAGGCATAGGGCGCCCAGCAGCATCGGCAGCACCAAAAGGATCATCCAAATTCGTTTCTTCATTTCTTTTTCCATTCGTTTCTTTTATTATCGGAAGCGGTCAGCGATTCGGGCAAACTCCGCAAGATCAAGCGTCTCTCCTCGCCGTTCCGGGTCAATCCCCACGTCCTGAAGAGCGCTCCGGACCTCGTCCTTTGTGAAGCGGTCACGAAAGGCTGTGGAGAGGGTGTTCAAAAGGGTCTTTCGTCTGGCGGAAAAGGCTCCGCGGATCACACGGAAAAACAATTCCTCGTCCGCTACCGAGACGGGAGGCGTCGAATGAGGAATGAGTCGGAGCACCGCAGAATCCACCTTCGGTCTGGGGATGAAGTTACCCGGGCCTACCGTAAAGAGCTTGGACGCCTTGGCATAATAGGAAACGGCGGCCGTAATGGCACCGAAATCAGGACTTCCGGGCGGGGAGATGAGGCGATTGCAGGCCTCCTTTTGAATGAGCACCGTCACCGAGGAAAGGCTGATTCGACTTTCCAGAAAGCGCATGATCAGTTCACTTGTGATGTAGTAAGGAAGGTTGGAGCATACGGCAATTTCGTAATCGGGAAAGTCTCTCTCAAGGCTCTTGTAGTCGAAGAGGAGAGCGTCCGTATTGATGACCGTCACGTTGGTACACTCACGCAAGCTTTCCTTCAGTACGCCGATGAGGTGTGGGTCGATCTCGAGAGCCACCACGCGATCGAAAAGGCGGGAGAGCTGAAGCGTCAGGGAGCCTGCACCGGGACCGATTTCCAGAGCAAGTGTTTTCTTATTCTTAGAAAGGGTGTCAGCGGCGGCCTTTGCGATGCGAAGTGCCTGGGCTTCATTCATCAAAAAATTCTGTCCTAAATTCTTTTTGAAAAAGAAATCGTGCCGCTCTAAAAGCTCCTTCATTTCGCTGGAGGAATAGAGATTCATAGGGCTCCTTTCCTTGTTCCGTCCGTTCTTCGATTCTTGTGACAAATTATAAATACTCAATCTATTATAGCATTCGAATTCTTTTTTTTCAATACGTTTGCAAAAGAAAACGGGGACTCGTCCCCGTTTCTTTTACAGTATGATACAGATCAGACCGCCGCTTCCCTCGTTGATGATTTTCTGTAAGGTTTCACCCAGCTTTTGTCTGGCGTCATCGGGCATATGGTTGAGCTTGGTGTGCAGGCCCTCATTAACCAACTCATACAGGGTTTTTCCGAACATATTGGTCTGCCAGAGCTTGTTGGGGTCCTCCTCAAATTCCTTTAAGAGGAATTTGACCAGGTCCTCGGATTGCCGTTCACTTCCCACAATGGGAGAAACCTCTGTCTGAATGTTGGCTCGAATCAGGTGAATGGAGGGTGCGCTTGCCTTTAGCTTAACTCCGTAGCCGCCAGCCTGCTTTACGATCTCGGGCTCCTCCAGACTCATTTCCTCGGGATCGGGCGTTACGATTCCGTACCCGCTCGCCTCCACCTCCTCCAACGCAACGGCAATCTTCTCGTATTTTCTTCGCATTTCCGCAAGCTTGTAGAATTCACCCATCAGGTCTTCCTCGCCGCTTACCTGCATACCGCTTTTTTCACTGAGCACGTCCCAGAAGAAGCGCTCGGTAGGCAGCAGCTTGATCTCAAGCTTTCCCGTTCCGAGGTCCGACTCCGAAATGAGTGCCTTACGGATCAAATCGCACTCCTCCAGAGCTGCAATGGCAGTAAAGCATTCTCCCGTTTTTGCGATGGCGCAGAAGGCCTCGATTGCGCTTTCGAGAATCCTGCACCGAAGGGGATGCTCCTTTTCCAGACCGAGGATCCAGTTGGGCATGGTCAGCGCTACGCGGCATATGGGAAACTCCAAAACGATTTGATTCAGGATAGAAAGAAACTCGGCTTCCTCCATCAGGTAGCAGTTGGCGGGGATTACCGCCACGCCGTGCTTTTCGTGCAAGAGCTTTGCAAGGCTTAGGGTCTCGTCCGATTCGGGGTTTTGCGTATTTAAGACGATTACAAAGGGCTTTCCCGTAGCCTTCATTTCCTCGATTACGTCAGACTCTGCCGCTAGATACCGATCTCTCGGAATCGGACCGATGCTGCCGTCCGTGGTCACCAACACGCCCACCGTTGCGTGGTCGCAGATTACCTTCTTTGTGCCGAGACGAGCGGCCTCATCAAAGGGGAGCGGCTCCTCGGACCAGGGGGTGTTCACAAGTCGTACACCGCCGTCTTCTCCGCTTCCGACGGCCTCGGGGATCGGAAAGCCGACACAATCGATCATCTTCACACGGAAGCCGAGCCCATCCTCCAGATGGATTCGAACGGCCTCGTCGGGGACGAATTTCGGTTCCGTTGTCATCACGTTTTTTCCCGAGCCGCTCTGGGGCATCTCGTCTACGGCACGCTCCTTTTTCGCCCCTTCCTCCATTTGAGGCAGGACGACCTGCTCCATAAAGCGCTTGATAAAGGTGGATTTGCCTGTTCTGACGGGCCCGACAACGCCGATGTAAATATCACCGCCGGTTCTTCGGGCGATGTCTTGGTAGATCTCGTACTTTTCTCCCATACTTTCCCTCCGCTAAACTGTTTGTACATTGTATGGGAACGGGCGTTCAATTATGCACGCCGTTCTTTACTTTTTCAGATCAATCTGCTATAATTCAGAGAAAAAGAAAGGAGGGGAGAGGATTTGAAAAAGCGGATTCTCGGCTTTGCTCATTATCGAACCGATCTTGGGGACGGTGTTCGCACCGGAGTGTATTTTGGTTCCTGTAGCGGTAACTGCTCATACGTTTGTCTTCCGTCCCGCTTTCCGAGGGAGCACTTCTTTCTGGAGGAGGAACCCCTTGAGGCTTTGTTCTATACCGAGGAGGAGCTATCCAATTATCTTCTGCGCGAAAAGCTGATGTATTACTCCAAGCACATCGGCGTCAGCTTTTTAGGCAAGGAGCCTCTTTGCGATTCCTCGTACTGCCGTCGGGTGGCCGTGGCATTAAAGAAAGCGGGCATCAGCCTGCACGTTTGGTCCTGCGGCCTTGCATCCCGCGGCGATTATTCGGCCCTTTTCGGTCTGTGTGATTTGTTTGTGATCCGCCTCTTTTCCCCGATCACGCCCCGACACAAGCCTTTTCCCGACTTTTCTGCCGAGACCGTTTTGGATACGCTCCGCTTCCTCAATGCGAAAAAGGCACCCTTTCGGATCTATATTCCCGTTCTGAAGGGTGTCAACGAGGATTCGGCAGGTGCACTTTCTGCGGTTATCGAGCCTTTGGACGCACTCAAAAGCGTTATTTTGGACTTCTCCCGCTCTACCTTATCTGAGGATGAGAAGCGTATTTTTAAGGATTCCTTTAAGAAAAAAGGGATCGTCCTGTATTAAATGAAAAGGCTCCCCGATCGGGGAGCCCTTTTACATCAGACCAAAGCTGATATTGATGGCGTGGTTGACCTGATCCATTGTTTCTTTTTTCAAATGTCCCATTTTTTCTTTGAGTCTTTTTTTATCGATGGTACGTATCTGTTCCAAAAGGATCACTGAGTTGCGGTTCAGTCCGTTTTTTTCCGCATCCACTTCTATGTGAGTCGGAAGCTTTGCTTTGCCGGTTTTGCTTGTGATCGCAGCGGCGATGACCGTAGGGCTGTGCTTGTTTCCGACGTCGTTTTGTACGATCACCACGGGGCGCACGCCGCCTTGCTCGCTGCCGATCACGGGACTGAGATCCGCATAATAGATGTCTCCTCTTTTTACCGTCATATATCATCACTCCAAACGCTTTGTTTCTTGCTTATTAGTGTTACCAAGCGTTCTGGAATTTATTCCGTCATCATAGGATATGCATTTCGCTCCGTCGCAGCTACTCGTTATCCTTGAAAAAGTTGATCTCGGCCTCACAAGTATCTCCGATCAGGATGATCTTCATAAGCGCACCGTCCGTTTTTTTTCTCCAGACAAACCCTCTTGTCCCTTCGGAAAGGTAGGAATAAGAGATGCATTCCACTCCGTCCAGCGTCGTATCCTCTTTTTTTGTAAGGGGTGCCGATGTCATTTCGTCCAGCGC
>JAFVYT010000051.1 GCA_017508505.1 Clostridia bacterium | reverse complement strand
TGGTTACCCGAAGGCGTACAAAGGTACGTCGAGTGGCGAAGTTTGTTCGTAGCAAAAAATGCGTTTTTTTATTGTTTTTATCAAAAAAACGGGATTCTTCGGACGTTTTATTCCAAAGAATCCCTTTTGTTTTATAGGAATCGGCGGTCTGCGCTTTTTTTACATCCCCTTTTCTTCAGTAAAGCTTGGTGAATTGGTAATCGGGCTCGATGCCCAATTCCTTCAGAGCCTCGTCCTTGCGCTCGGCAATCTTGGCGTCGAGGCGGTCAAAGTAGTTGTTCCCCTCGCAGTCGATGTCCACGATGAAGGGGCCAAGCTCGTTGACCTTGAAGAACCACGCGGCCTCAATGCGGCCCAATTCATCGTAAAGATGCACGTCCTGCACCTCGATGGAGTCGATCCACAAATTGGGGCTGACCGAACGGGGGGACACGTGAACGCATTTCTTTTCCTTCATCATCGCCGCCGTCTCGGCTCCCATGGTCGTCTTTCCCACGATCATACGGAGTCCCCACTCGTCCACACTCTTGGCACCCCATTTTTCAAAGCGAATACTGGAGGTGGGCATAAAGGACATCAGCTTCCACTTGCCGTTTTCCCGAATGATGATGGGGCCGTTGTGAATGAGAATATTCCGCTTTTCCGTAGAAAAGGGCAAGGGATTCTTCTCGTCAAACACATACTTTTGAAGGCGGGAGCGGCAGGTAAAGACCTCACCGGTCAGGTACACCGTGTCTCCCAGCTTCAGCTTCGTTACGTCCTCCTCCGTGAGGGGACCTGTCAGATGATACTCAGCCATTTTGACCTCCTTAGCGATCCCCGAACCAGTTCGGGCTCTTCATCGCCGTAACGCTTCCGTCAGACTCGATCCGAGCCGAGGCGCGGCGGGCGATCATACAGTTGGTGCTGGTAGCGCAGGCGATGCCTGCGATGTGGGTATAGGCGTATTCCACGTTCACCGCAAGCACGGAGGTGTCCCCTCCCGAGCCGAGGATGCCGATCCCCAGGCTGTTCAGCGCCTTGTAGAGATCCTCCTCGATCTTGCGGAACATCGGATCCGGATGGTGCGAGCCCACCGTTCTCAGGCAGGCGGCCTCCTTGGCCAGATTGGCCGCGACGTTTGCGGTGCCGCCGATGCCGATGCCCAATACGGAGGGCGGGCAAACGGCGCCTGCGCGGGCAGAGGCCACGAAGCTGTCAATGACAAATTTCTCGATGCCCTTGATGCCATCGGCAAAGGCCACGATGCGGTGGCGCGTACCGCCGAAGCACTCGGAGCCGCCGCCCTTGGCGGCATAGGAGATCTCGATGGCGTCTCCCGGGACGAACTGATAGGTAAAATCGGGGATGTTCATTCCGATGTTGTTGCCCGGATCGTACCCCGTCAGAGGGTGCTTCATCGTGGCACGGAGATACCCCATTTCCGTAGCCTTGGCGACGGCTCTGCGTGCGGCATTCTCCAGCTCCACAAAGCCACCCTCCAAAACGCAGTCGTTACCCACCTTAAAATAAAAGATCGGCCAGCCCGTGTCTACACAGAGGGGATTCTCCCGCTTGGCGGAAAGATCCATACTCTTCAGGGTTGCCTCCAGACCGTAGCGGGCGTCTGCGTTGCTCTCCCGTGCAATGGCTGCCTCAAAGGCCTCCCGCACGTCGGGAGAGATCTCCGTCGCACCCCGCTTGACGGTTTCAAACAGGACTTTTTCGTAAATGCTTGTTGGAATCATTGCATTCTCTCCTTTCTTTCTCCCTTACAAAACGATCTGTGCAAGGGGAAGGTGCTGCTGACAGCCGTAAACGTCATCGTCGGAAAGAGCACCGCTGATGCTCTTGCGAGGGAAGGTGATCTTAATGGAGTTGACCACCTCGTAGGAAATGATGTCCACCTTTTCCGCGTTGACCCCGTAGGCCTCGGCCACCATTTGCGCCGTGATGCGCTCCTTGACGTAGCGCATCGATTCCACGTCGGGAAAGATCAGATCAAAGGTGATGAAAAGGGGGCCTGCGTTTTTGCTCCGCAGGATGCGGGTATATTCGATCAGCTGCTTCATTTTCCTACCTCCTCAATACAAACCTTGGCGGTTTCCGCAAGATCGTCCACCTCGGCAAGGCAAAACAGGGAAAACTCATAGACCGCTCCCACGTGGATATCCGAGGGAGAAAAGGGGAAGGCGAGGTTGCCCGCAGAGGTTTTTCTGCCCTCGTAATCGCAATGGAGCATACGGCTGCGCACCAGAGCACAGACCATATCGGCGATCTCCTGAGTCTTGCCCACCACGTCGATGATGACGGAAAGGCCGCACTCGGGAGCCCCCTTCTTCTTGAAAAAGATCTTGTAGCTGTCCTCGGAAAGAACCCCTGCGGTGTTCTCCTTCACAAAGCCGAGAACGGTCTCGCAGATCTGATCCATCCGTCTGACGGTCTCGGGATCGTTGACGGTGGCAGGGCAAATGGTGCGGTATCCGGAGCACTTGACTCCCTCCAGCTTCAAGGTCGGCTTTTCGGCCTTATGGAAGCGGGAGCCGCTGACACGGACGGTTCTCTCATCCTCCTGCACAAAGACGCTCTCGTGCAGGTCGGCGACGCCGTCGGGCTCGTAGATCAGGTAGGGGTTGGACTGCTCGTAGAGGGTGTGGGCCGCTACACGGTCCACGGTGCAGCGACGGGCAGGATTGGCGGGGCGAAGCTTAAAGTGATCCCGCTCCATATAGGCCTGCATCACGTCGGCGGCGGCTACGGGCTCGGAGCACATCGCGCCGCACTCCATAATCTTTGCCATATGGAAGGCCAGCCCCTCGTCATAGCCGTGGAAGATGCACGGAGCGGCGTAAATGGCCGTATCACAGGCACGGCCGCAAAGGATCACGTCGACCCCTTGGCGCAAAAGGCCGATGATGGGGGCAATGCCGATCTGGCTGACGATGCGGCAGCTTTCGCGGATGGCCTCCTCGGTGGCGGGAAGAGCATCGCTCATGGGGACGAGCTTTCCCTCGCGGTACTTTTCCAAAACGTAGTCCTCGGTCACGTCGCTTTTCACGGTGCCGAGGCGGAAGGAAAGTCCCTTCTCCCGTGCGATCTCCAGAAGGATCTCCTTGAGCCACGCAACGTGCACCTCGCTCCCGGCACCGCCTGCGGTACCGATGATAAAGGGGGCCTTCTGCTCTAAGGCAAGAGGCAAGGCAAGGGCAAGGTCACGCTTGACCGCGCTGCGGTCGGTGAAGGATTTTCCACTGCCGAGATAATAGGGGCCGGGATCGGTCGAGCCTGCATCCACACCCAGATAATCCACCTTCTCGGAAAATGCGATCTTCAGGGCTTCCTCGTTGTAGCCGTAGCCCAAAAGACCGTTCAATGCAACGATTTTCATATCACGCCTCCTTTTCTTTTCTCCATTTTAACACAAGAACGGCCCATCGTTCTTGCATTTATTCCAAAAATTATTGCAATCATTCTATTTTCGTGGTAAGATAGGGCGAGGTGAAGCAGGATGGACGCACGAAAATTTCTCTTATCCTATTATGAAAACGCCGCCGAGGACTTTCACATTCACACCTTGGAGGAGCCCAAGGCCGCCTTGGAACGGCACAAGCACGATTATTTTCAGGTTTATTTCGTTTTAAACGGCAGGATCCGCCATTACACGGACGCCGCAAGCGGAGAGCTGTCCGCGGGGGACGTGTGCATTTTGCCCCCTGCCCTGCCCCATTACATTGAGGTCAAGAGCCGTCCCCTGCGCTTTTTCTCCCTTTCCTTTTTCCCGAGCTTTGTCCAAAAGCTCCGAGGGCAAAGTCCTATGACGGACGATTTTCTCTCGATGCTCAGCGCCGCCCCGTCGGAGCGGATCCAAGCGAGGGTCTCTCTGCCTCCCTCGGACGTTCTCTTTGCCGAGGAGCTTTTGAAGCGAATCCATCTGGAGTTTGAGGAAAAGCGCCCCGGACACGAGGAAATGATTCGCCACGGGCTCGGAGCACTCCTGACCCTGATCGCACGCATCTATCTGGAGAAAAACGCCGAGAGCCTTTCTCTGGAGTGGAAAAAGGAGACGGCGCTCCACTGCATCGAATATTTGCAGGAGCACTTTGACGAGCACGTCACCCTAAGCGATATGGCAAAGCGCTTTGCCATGTCAAAGACCGGCTTTTGCACCCTGTTCAAAAGCGTCTCGGGAAGCACCTTCAAGGAGTATCTCACCTCCTTTCGGGTTCAAAAGGCGGTGGAAATGCTCAAGGCGGGAGAAAAGCCCGGCAGCGTCTGTCTTCGCTGCGGCTTTGAGGATTTCAGCACCTTTTATCGCAATTTGAAGAAGAAGACCGGTATGAGCCCCACCGAAATTCAAAAATCCTGACGGGATACAAAAACGCCATCGGCACTCCGATGGCGTTTTTTTCATTGTTTCAAGGCTCGACTCGATCCCCCTCGCTCCCGAGCGTATGGACCGAAATTCTGAAAACGTCCCCGTCTTGATACAGAACGGCAATGACATAGCCGTCCGTCGTATAGTGATACGAAGCGGAGTCCGAGTACCAGGCTCCCGTTTCGATGTATTCCCCCTTCGGGTCAAGAGCGCGAACCTCCTCCAGAGTCGAGCAGGCCGAAAGGGACTCAAAATATGCCTTTGGGTGCTGCAGGGGGTAGAATTCCGCAGACGTCCTCGTTCGGACTTGAAAATCGTACGATGCAACAAGCACCTTTCCGGTTCCGTAGTAGACGTAATGTCTGAATCCTACTATATTCGACATTTCTCCAAATGGGGTGCAGTTCACGATATCAGCATAGGTGGACGGAAATTGGGTTTCCAATTCGCTCAAGGTTCCCTCAAAGGAAGCGATCGCGCGGAGCTCCTCCTCCGAAAAAGTCGGAATATCAAGCGGCTCGGGAAAGGGTTCCTTTTCTTCCGTAAGAGCGCTCGAGGTGGAGCAAGGCTCGGGAGAGGTCTCACTTAAGGCTCGCTCCTCCGACGGAGTGCAGGAGAGCATCGCAAGACCAATGCAAAGAACACAGAAAAAACGAAGCATCCTCATAAGTGCACCCCCTCATTTCGATCAGGCATCCCGCCCTGCTGAAAAAAAGGCTCCACAAGAATATCGATGATTCTATGCTCCTGATTATACTGAATGCTGATCAAAATCCCCTCTGTGGTAAAATGATTCGAAATGCAAGATACCCTCGCGTTCTCGGGGTATAGGTACTGACCCTTCGGGTCAAGAGCGCGAACCTCCTCCAGGGTGGAACCGACCGTGACAGAAGCAAAATGCTCCTTGGCAAGCTCCACGGGGAAAAAGTCCAATGAGAGCTTGCGACTCGAATCAAGGGACGGATCATACAGAACGGTTAGAACCCGATCCTCCCCATAATAGGTGAGATGATAGATCGGCTCGCAATCACTCCACAAAAGAGAAAGGGAATGGCCGTAACGGTCAAACAACGCATCCCGAACAATATCATCCCCTCGTGAAGCGAATAAACTCAATTCCTCCTCGGTTAAAACCCATTCGTCACCCAAGATCTCCGACAGGTGAGTCCTTTCCTCTTGCGTGGGAGGGTCATTGCTGAGATCTGCTTGGAATTCGCTTTGGATCACGTCGAAGGTGCGGGTGGCGTCGTGATATTTCAGGACCGTTTTGCCTATGCCGACACCGTCTCCGTGTCCCCCGATGGATGCATACTGGAAGCATTCCAATTCAATGGCCGCATCCCCGTCCGCTTGGATCGGTTTGATCTCGTAAAAGCTGTCGCAGGATAGCTCCGAGGGGAGCTTGCAGAGGCCCTGTTCGTCAAACGCCTCCTCGGTATAACGCTTGGAAATATCGAGAATCGTTTCATAGCCGGTATATGCGTTTGTGATCCTCAGCATTTTACCGGGCAAAAACTCGCCTTGGAAGCCGGTTTCGTAGCGCTGCTCCGGATCGGAACGGAACTGCTCCTTCCACTCATCCCCGCTCCCATCAAGGATCCGAAAGCCATACTGCCCCGCACCGCCGGAGGCACCGTACGCCTGACAAACCAAAAGCTCCCTTGCGCCGTCTCCGTCAAAGTCGTTTGCGGATAGCCTCGTATCAAAATCGGCGACGTTAAAATCATAAAAAAGGATTTTGCTCCCGGTCTCCAATGCAAGGTAAGAGTCTCGGAGCCGATCGTTTTCTCCGTAACGAAAATCCCCCAGAACGTATGCATAGAGCGCTACTGCGTTTTGATCAGAGGTCGTTTTCACCTTCTCCTCCACCCGAACGTCCGTCAAGCCAAGCTCCGCAAGGTCAAGGACTTGCCCCACCTCTGCCTCAAGCGCTGTCCGGGCCAGCTCCGCTTTTTGCAGCTTCTGATGGGGTGTTTCCACCTTTTTCGAGGTCACGGTCTCCGCCGATTCCACCGCCTTCGATTCGAAAATCCCCTCTTCCCCCGTGGGAGCAAGCTCCCCTTGACGGCAGGAGCAAAGAAGGAGGGAAAGAACCGTCATCACGATCAAGCCCGCATACTTCATTTTTTACCTCCCTTTCCTTGAACGCCTTGTCAAGACATAGAACCGTCCCCTGTCTTACCCTGTCTTACTTGTTTGTTTCCATCCACTGTACTCACATAGAAAAGAACAGGGGGGGCGGTTTTGTGTCCCCGAAAAGCCTTTGTTCTATCATCCTATTTTAAAGAATGGCGGGACGATTTGTCAACGGATTTCGGGAGAATCGAGAGGCAAACGCAAAATTTCGTAGACATAGATGAAAACTTATTAGAATTTTGTGTAATGATCACAACGGCGGCAGGATGCCCTCGGGAAGCGGTGGGGAGACAAGCGTTAGAAATGCGCAAAAGCGCTCGGCTTTCACACGGGGCTCGGGCGGAAACGCAGGGGGGAGTTGTGTTCGCCCGCGGGCGTTCACAGAAAGCCCCTACAAAAAAAGCCATCGGCTTTCGATCAAGCCGATGGCAGAGATTTACTCCTCCAGCGAAAGGCTGGCTTCGTTTTTGGCCTTCTCCAATTCATCCATAAAGCGAAGGTCGATGGGGGTCAGGCGATAGCCGTCCCGATAGATGAGCACGTCCTTATACTTGTGACTGAGGCCCTTGCAACGCTTTTGCACCACGTTGTGGCGATCCAGCACCTCCTTGGGCAAGGGGGAGACCCACATAAAGGTATTGGGAACGTCGTTGAGCAGGTCGTACTGGGTGCCGCGCTCGTAGATATAGACCTTTTTATCCGTCAGGTCGGAGAACTCCGCCTTGCGGACGTAGGCGATCTGGAGGGAGGGCACGTAGGGGTCGCCGTGGACGATCTCGATGCAGTCCTTAAAATCGTCCTTACCGAGGTGCTCCTTGGCGGCGAGGGGGTGGCTGCGATCCATCAGAGCGACGTATTCAAACTCCCAGATGTCCCGATGCTTTAAGTCCTTATCCTCCATCATTTTCAGAAAATAAGACTCAAAGGCGGTCTGATAGCGGATGATGCCCATATTGTAGTTGCTCTGGAGGATGTTGGTGATGGCTCGGAGGGCATTGGTCTCCTTATAATTGATGTCCATCTCCAGATTGGGGTCGAGAGAATTTACAAGGCTCGTAAAGGCACGGGTGATGTAGCAGGCACGGGGGGTGGAGATGTTGAAATTCTGATGCTCGGGCACGTCCCGCTTATACGCCTCCTCCATTTCGTCCAGCTGACGGAGGATGCTTTTGGCACGGTCGAGGAACTCCTCCCCTTGGGTGGTGGTGACGATTCCCTTGGAGGTGCGCTTGAAAATGGTGATCCCGAGGCTCTCCTCCAGCTCCTTGATGGCACGGGAGAGGTTCGGCTGGCTCATAAACAAATTGGCAGCCGCACCGGTAATGGAACGGGTTCTCTCTACCTCCACGGCGTACTTCAGGTGCAGGATATTCATAGTTACCTCTCTTTCAAGAGTTCAGTTTTTCTTTGGCACGAAGCTTGGCGCGCTGCTCGGTATTCAGGATCTTCTTGCGGAGGCGAAGGGTCTTGGGTGTGACCTCCAAAAGCTCGTCATCCGCGATGAACTCCATACACTTTTCCAGACTCATCTGACGGGGCGGGGTGATGCGGAGTGCCTCGTCTGCACCGGTGGAGCGGATGGCGGTCAGGTGCTTCTTCTTGCACACGTTGACCACGAGGTCCTGAGAATCGTTGGTCTCACCCACGATCATTCCCTCGTAGACGGGGGTCTGAACCCCGATGAACATCGTTCCGCGATCCTGCGCGTTAAACATACCGTAGGAGGTGGAGACACCGTCCTCCCAAGCAACCAGAGACCCGCGGGTACGGGCGGAGAGACCCGCCTTCATGGGGAAATACCCATCGAACTCCGTATTGACCACGGCGTTACCCTTGGCGGCGGTAAGAAGCTCCGCGCGGCAGCCGATCATACCGCGGCTGGTGATGGAAAACTCCAGACGGGTAAAGCCTGCGGCAGTAGGGCTCATCTGCAAAAGCTCGCCCTTGCGGCGGGAGATGAGATCGATAACGGTGCCGGAGTACTCATCGGGACAGTCAATGTAGAGCTTTTCATAGGGCTCGCACAGCTCCCCGTCCACCTCCTTGGTAATGACGGTGGGGCGGGAGACCTGAAACTCGTACCCTTGGCGACGCATATTCTCAATGAGCACGGAAAGGTGAAGCTCTCCCCTTCCGGAGACCTTGAGGGTGTCCATATTGTCCGTATCCTCCACACGCAGGGAGATATTGGACTCCAATTCCCGATAGAGGCGCTCGCGGATGTGGCGGCTGGTGACGTAGGTGCCGTCCTGCCCTGCAAAGGGAGAGGTGGAAACGGAGAAGAACATCGACAAAACGGGATCCTCGATCTCCACGAAATCCAGCCCCTCGGGATGCTCGGGATCACAAACGGTGTCGCCGATCTCGATGTCGGCCATACCGGTCAGACAAACGATGTCCCCTGCCTCCGCAAAGGTGGTGGCGGTCTTTTTGAGCTTGTCGAAGGTGTAAATGCCAACGACCTTGCTCCTTTGGACGGTGCCGTCGCGGCGCACGATGGAAACGGGGGTCTTTTCGTGGATGCCGCCCCGCAGGATCTTACCCACGGCCATACGGCCCGTATAATCGTTAAAGTCGATGTTGGAGACCATCATCTGGAAGGGAGCGTCGGGCTCCACCTCGGGACAGGGAATGTCGTTCACGATGATGTCAAAGAGGCAGGTGAGATCCTCGGTCTTTTGGTTGTAGTCGGTGGTGGCCCAGCCGTCTCTGCCCGAGGCGTAGATCACGGGGAGATCCAGCTGCTCCTCCGTAGCGCCAAGGTCGATGAGAAGGTCGTACATTTCGTCGGTTACTTCCTTGGGACGGGCCATAGGGCGGTCGATCTTATTGACGACGATGACAGGGGTCAGACCGAGCGCCAGCGCCTTTTTCAACACGGTTCTGGTCTGGGGCATACAGCCCTCGTAGGCATCCACCAAAAGGATGACGCCGTCCACCATGGAAAGGCTCCGCTCCACCTCGCCGCCGAAGTCGGCGTGGCCGGGGGTATCCACGATATTGACCTTAAAGCCCTGATAAAACAAAGAGGTATTCTTCGCCAAGATGGTGATGCCTCTTTCCTTTTCCAGATCATTGGAGTCCATCACGCGCTCCTCCACCTGCTCATTGGCACGGAAGGTGCCCGTTTGGCGGAGCATCGCGTCCACAAGGGTGGTCTTGCCGTGGTCAACGTGAGCGATGATGGCAATATTTCTGATTTTTTCTCGTTCCATATGAATTACCTTCGTTTTAGATTGCGGTTGATTTTTTGACCTATATACAGATTATTATACCACTTCTATCATAATTTGCAATATCCTTCCCCCGCTTTTCTTAAAACTTTGGCGGGCAAAACAAAAGAAATCGGGGAAAATCCCGATTTCTTAGTTATTTTTCGGCGATGCGGTCGTGGCAATACCTTGCCAGCTCCTCCGGCTTCATTGCGGCAACGCGGTCTGCGGGGAGCACCTCCAAAACCTCCCAAAGCACGTCTGTGGAGCGAAGGGGAAAGCGCCCGGGGTAGTCACGGGTGCCGGAGATGCGGGAGATCACAACGGGAACGGCGGCCTTTTTGGCCATTACAAAAGCACCGGTCTTGAACTCCAGAAGCTCCCCCGTGCGGCTGCGGGTTCCCTCGGGGTAGATGCCCATAGTAAAGTCCTTCTCGGACACGAGGCGGGCGGCGGCGTGGATGGTGCGCATCGCCCGAAGAGGATTCTCCCGATCCAGCGGTACAAAGCCGATCCTCTGGGTGATGGGGCCTGCAATGGGGATCCGCATATTTTCCTTTTTGGATACAAAGCCAAGACGGGTACCGGGAAGAAGCTTAAAGACGACCATCGGGTCGAAGCGAGACAGGTGATTGCTCACGATGACACAGGGCTCCCGAGGCACCCTTTCCACCCCGTCGCCACAAACGTGCAAGCGGAAGAAGGTCAGGATCCCGTCCATGGTCAGATATGCCAGAGCACGGTAGAAGG
>JAFVYT010000050.1 GCA_017508505.1 Clostridia bacterium | reverse complement strand
AGACCGCAATTCTCACGAATTGCGGTCTTTTGGCGCAGAGAGTGGGATTCGAACCCACGTGTGATTGCTCACAAACTGATTTCGAGTCAGCCCCGTTATGACCACTTCGATATCTCTGCATCTATGTTAGCCCTATTTTGAGCGTAACGACGATTCAATTTTGTATCGAACGGGGCGCCCCGTTATGTCCTGTTGCGGTCCCCGAAATTTTTCTGCTCGCTATTCGCTTCGCAAAATTTCGACCGCGGCCACTCCTTTTTGCTCCCTTCATCCGCTTCGCGGCGGTCGCAAACGTCCCCACTTCGATATCTCTGCATCTATGTTAGCCCTGTTTTGAGCGTAACGACGATTCAATTTTGTATCGAACGGGGCAGTCTCCCGCTACGGGGAGCCGTCCGATCCTTCGCAGGGGATAGTTTACCACATTCGGGAGGCTGTGTCAAATCTTTTTTCAAAGAAAATGCATTGCGTCTCCGTTTTCTCTCCTCAGCAAAATAATCCGCCATCTGCTCCGTCACCCGAGGAAAAAGGACGATCAAAGCAATAAAATTCGGAATGGCCATCAGGGCGTTAAAAAGGTCCGACAGCGCCCAAATGCTCGTGGCGGCAAAGACGGAGCCCAGAACGGCACACAGAACGAACACAGGGCGGTAAAGGCGCTCTCCCGTTTTTCCAAAAAGAAAACGGGCGCAGCGAGCTCCGTAAAGGGACCACCCCAAAAGCGTGGAAAAGGCAAACAGCGCCAAGGAAAGTCCGATCGACACCCGGGCGGCGGCAGGGCCGATCAGGGTAGAAACCGCCGAAACGATCAGAGTCGCATCCGGGGTCGGACGGGACAGAATCTCCTCAGGGGGGAGGGTGATCAGCACGGAAAGCCCCGTCAGCGAGCATACCACCAGAGTATCCGCAAAGACCTCGAACATTCCGAAAAAGCCCTGATGCACGGGATGGGGCGTTTTGGCAGAGGCGTGGGCAATGGCAGCAGAGCCGAGCCCCGCCTCATTGGAGAAGGCACTGCGACGCAGACCCCACTCCAAGGCCTTTTTCACACCAATCCCCGCTCCCGCACCGAAGAGGGCCTTCCCCGAAAAGGCACAGCGGAGAATCATCCCGAGGGTCTCCCCGAGACGGGCTCGATGATGCCAGATCACCCCGATGGTCAGAATCAGAAAAAACGAGCAGGCAACGGGAACCAAAATCTCTGCAACTCGCCCCACCCTGACCGCTCCTCGGGAAAGAGCAAAAGCAAGAACGATCCCCATGGTGATCCCCACGCCGAGAGGGAGTAGCCCGTCGGAGACCGCCTCGGGAAGCAGCACCGCCACCGTGGATCTCACTCCGTCTACCACGCCGCTCGCCTGAGCGAGACACCCCATCCCCAGAGAGGAAAAAAGCGCAAATAGGGCAAAGGCCGCGCCAAGGGGCTTGAAGCGTGGCCCCATCCCGCGCAAAATATAATACATCGGACCTCCGACCCACTCCCCATCTTTGTTTATTTGACGGTAAAGGGTCGCCAGAGTTACCTCAAAAAACTTAATGATCATCCCGAAAAAAGCGGCGATCCACATCCAGAACAAAGCCCCGGGGCCACCCACGGCAACGGCCTGACAAGTCCCTACCACGCTTCCTGTTCCCACGGTGCCCGCCAAGGCGGTGCAAAGCGCCTGAAAGGGGGTCACACTCCCCTCTGATTCCGATGACTTCCCAAACAATCCTCCAAAGGTCTCCCGAAGCATACGGGGAAAACGGGTCACCTGAAAAAATCGCGTCCGCAAGGTGGCATAAAGCCCAAACAGAAACACGCAGGGCAAAAGAGCCCCTTGCCAAAGTCCGCCGCAGAGCCCCTCCAAAATCCCGTCAAGCATCGCCGTTCCCCTCCCTTTTTCTCCTTTCATTCTATGCCTTGTTTTTTCGGGCAATTCCGAAAAAGCTTCGGTTTCTCTTTGTAAAATCGAAAAGAGTTCGGATTTTGTCGGCATTCTTTCTGGATATAAAAAAAAGATGAGATTTCTTTTGCAAATCATCTTGACGGCTTTTGTCAAAATTGCTATACTGAGCCTAGTTTTTTGAAAGGGTATAACTATGGTTCGCCTCGACGATATTGACATCCGAATCCTCGGACTTTTAAAGGAAAACGCCCGCATCAAGGCCTCTCAGATCAGTCAAATAGTGGGGCTTTCCGTATCCTCTGTCACGGAGCGCATCCGCAAGCTGGAGCAAAGCGGTGTCATCACCGCCTACACCGCCGTCATCGATCAGAAAAAGCTCGGCAACACCGTAACCGCCTTGATGGAGGTCTCCCTGGATCACCCCAAGTTCTACGACGCCTTTGCAAAAATGGTAGAGGAAACGGCCTGCGTGGTATCCTGCTACTATATTTCGGGAGATTTTGACTTTATGCTGAAGGTGCTCGCCCCCTCGGAGGAGCTGGAGGAGATCCACCGCACCATCAAAAGCTTTCCCGGTGTTTCCGGCACCCGTACCAACGTGGTGCTCAAATCCTTGAAAACCGGCACCACGCTCCTGCCCGACCCCGCAAAATTTGCATAAGAAAAAGTCCACCCCAAAAGAGTGGACTTTTTTTGTCAAGCGCCGATGCTGTCCGTTTTATGGTACATTCAATGTGTTACACTGTCCTCAGAAAAAGAAAAACAAGCACAAGGAGGACAAAACCGTGACGAAAAACATTCCCAATCACGCCGAAAGAAAAATCCGCAAGCTTCTGGAGAGCCAGCGCAGGCTCCGCATGGAAAAGGAGCTGCTCATCGCCCTTTGTCTGATCCTGGGGACCGTTCTCGGAGTCACGCTGATCCTGATTTAAAGGGTCAGAGAATGGAGGAGCTCCCCCTCCAGGCTTTTCCAGAGAAAAGCACCCTCCTCCAGGGTCATATAGCCCCGGACAGAGCCTCCCTTGGGGATGGTAACGGAGCCGGGATTGAAAATATACCGCTCTCCCACCGCATCCCAGGTGGGCACGTGAGTATGCCCGTGGAGGAGGATATCCCCCGCCTTTAGGGGCGGCATAGCACCCTGATGAAAGTGATGTCCGTGGGTTGCAAAAATCATTCTTTCTCCCAAAGGGATCAGAGCGTAGGGGGCCATAATGGGAAACTCCAGCACCATCTGATCCACCTCCGTGTCACAGTTGCCCCGCACACAAAAAAGAGAATCCTTTCGATCGTTGAGCATCCCAATGACCTCCTTCGGCTCATAGCCATCGGGCAGGTTGTTTCTCGGTCCGTGGTAAAGCAGATCCCCCAAAAACAAAAGGCGGTCAGCCCTTTCTCTGTCAAAGGCCTCGAGGAGTGCACGGCAGGTCAAAGCAGAGCCGTGAAGATCCGACGCAATCAACCATTTCATAACATTGCTCCTTATTTCGCTTTCGATATGGTCTTCTACTCTTTTAGTATACCAAAAAGTATATTTTTTGCAAGATTATCTTTGCATTTTTCAAAAAGCGTGGTATACTGAGCCTAGTAGAAAAGGACGGTATCCTATGACCAAAGACGAATCCCTTGCCGTTACGGCACACATCGCCCGCGTCATTGCGGAAAACGCCCCTCGCATCGACTACAGCGAGGCGGATCTTTTGCGCGCACGGGAGGGCTATTCCGAGGAGAAGCTTGCACAATTGGCTCGGGACGGCTTTTATAAGGGAGACTTTGAGCTATTTTATATGATGCTCCGCTTTTGCGACGGGATGGACCTTTGGGACAGAGCGGACGAGGCGTACCTCCAAAAGCTTTTTTCCGAAGCGAAAAGGCTGGATCCGAAGGAATTCTTCGCCGACCCGTACCTTGCCACGGTACCGATTCGGGAGCGCCGTATCGGAAAGATCCTTTTAACCGAGGCCCACTACGAAAGGGGCGAGTATTTTCAGTATGATATGCCCCGTCTGGACGAGGAGCTCGTGGTTCCGCGGATCGGCTTTTTTCCAAAGAAAGTTCGCTTTCCCGCGGTGTACGAGGGGAACGTTCCTTGGGTCAGCGTGTGTCCCTCGGAGGTGTACTCTATGACCCCGGACGTTGCAGATGCCCACGGAAGGGTGCTGGTTTTGGGCCTGGGACTGGGGTACTACCCCTTTCACGTCTCCCTTATCGACAAGGTGCGGGAGATCACCGTTGTAGAAAAAAGCCCCGAGATCCTGAAGATCTTTCGGGAGGAGCTCCTGCCCCATTTTCCCAAAAAGGAAAAGATCCGTCTTGTGGAGGCAGACGCCTTCCGCTTTATGGAAGAGGTGGAAAACGGGCGATACGATTTTTGTTATGCGGATATTTGGGAGGGCTGGGTGGACGGAGCGGCGTGCTATGAAAAGCTACTCCCCCACGAAAAGCGCCTGTTTGACTGTGAATTCCGCTATTGGATCCGCGACGAGATCCGCTGGTATCTTGCGCGCGAAAAGCGCTAAATAAGGAGAAGTGAAAAGGGACAGAATATGAACATCATTATTGTTGGCGGTGGCAAGATCGGCACCACCATCCTGCAGAATCTGGTGCAGGAGGGACACGACGTGGTCGCGGTGGACAGCGATCCCGGGGTAATTGCGGAGATCTCCAATCTCTACGACGTAATGTGCGTTTGCGGCAACGGTGTGGACTGGGAGACCCTGACCGAGGCAGGGGTGGAAAACGCCCAGCTCCTCATTGCGGTTACGGGCTCGGACGAGTTCAATATGCTCTGCTGCTTTATGGCAAAGCGTCTGGGGGTAAAGAATACCATCGCACGGATCCGAAATCCCGAATATAACGACAAAAGCCTTGGGTTTATCAAGCAGACCCTCGACCTGTCCTTTACCATCAATCCGGATAAATTGGCGGCAAAGGAATTGTTCCATCTCCTGCAGATGCCCGGTGCGGAAAGCGTGGAGACCTTCTCCCGAAAGAGCTTCGAGATCGTGGAGCTGGTTTTGAAGGAGAACTCCGTTCTCATCGGCAAAAGCCTGATGGAAATGAAGAAGAAATATCCCGCCTCCTACCTTGTAGGTACGGTTCAGCGGAACGGAGAGGCATTCATCCCCGGAGGCTCCTTTGTCCTGGAAAGCGGCGACCGCATCGGTCTGACCGCCGACGCAGAGGAAATGCAGCGTCTTTTGCAAATGCTGGGTCTGGAAATGGCCCGCGCCCGCGCCGTGATGATCATAGGAGCAGGACGCGCCACCTTTTATCTGGCCAAGCTGCTCCTTGACAGCGGCTGTCGCGTCACCGTTGTGGATAAGAATAAGGAAATATGCGAGCTTATGGCGGAGGCCTTGCCCGGAGCCATCGTCATCTGCGGAGACGGGGCAAAGGAGGAGCTTCTTCTGGAGGAGGGCCTCAGCTCCATGGATGCCTTCGTCACGCTCACGGGAAACGACGAGGAAAACATCCTCATCTCCTATCTTGCCAAAAGCCGTGGCGTAGAACGCGTCATTACCAAGATCAATCGGGAGGACTTTTACGTCATGGCCGCAAAGCTCGGCCTGGACTGCACCATCTCCCCGAGAAAGCTCGTCAGCGCCGTTTTGACCCGCTACGCCCGCGCCCTGCAGAATTCCGAGGGCAGCAAGATCGAAACCCTGTATAAGCTGATGGACGGTAAGGCCGAGGCATTGGAATTTGTCGTAGGGGAGGACTTCCCCTACTGCCACGTTCCCTTAAAGGATCTAAAGCTAAAGAAAAACATCCTCATCGCGGGGATCCTGAGAAAGAGACAAACTCTCATCCCCACCGGTGCCGACTGCATCCTGCCCGAGGATCGGGTGGTGGTGCTGGCAGCGGGACAAACCCTCACCGATCTGGCCGATATGATGGAGTAAGCGATGAATCGAAGAATGGTTTTTCATACCGTGGGACTCATCGTCCTTCTGGAGGCGGCACTTTTGATCCTCCCCACCCTCGTCTCGATCCTCTATCGGAACTCCTGCACCGGCGCGTTTTTGGTCACCATCGGCATTGCGGTGGCGCTGGGCGTCCTTTTGACCTTTGCGTTTCGCCCGAAGGATCGGGTGATCTACGCCAAGGAGGGCTTTGTCATCACCTCCATCGCTTGGGCGGGGGTTTCCGCCATCGGAGCACTGCCCTTCTTTCTCTCGGGACAGATCCCCTCTTACGTAGACGCCTTTTTTGAAACGGTCAGCGGCTTTACCACCACGGGAGCCTCTATTCTGACCGACATAGAGGCAATGGAGAAGGGGCTCCTCTTCTGGCGAAGCTTTACCCACTGGGTGGGAGGAATGGGCGTTCTGGTCTTTTTGATGGCCTTCATCCCCAACCTCTCCGACCGCACCATCCATATCGTCCGTGCCGAGATGCCCGGCCCCTCCGTGGGCAAGCTTCTTCCTCGGGTGCGGGACACCGCAAAGGTGCTCTATATCATCTATCTTTTCATCACCGCAGCGGCGATCCTTTCCCTGTGGGCCAGCGGAATGAGTCTGTTTGACAGCTCCATACACGCCTTTGGCTGCGTGGGAACGGGCGGCTTTGGCGTCCACTCTGACTCTGCAGGGAGTATGACCGCGCTTCAGCAATGGCTCATCATTCTCTTTATGTTCCTGTGCGGCATCAATTTCAACCTCTTTTACCTGATGCTCATTCGGCGCTTCCGCTCCGCTCTCAGCTCCTCGGAGCTGTGGGTCTATTTCGGAATCACCATCGTGGCTGCCGGTGCCATCTGCCTGAATATCGCTCCGCTTTACGCCTCTGTCTCGGAAGCGCTGCGGCACAGCATATTTCAAGTGGTTTCGATTTCCACCACCACGGGCTTTTCCTCTGTAGACTTCAACCTTTGGCCCGCCTTTTCCAAAACCGTGCTGCTGCTTTTGACGTTCATCGGTGCCTGCGCGGGCAGTACTGCGGGCGGCATCAAAATTTCCCGTATCATTCTGTTTTTTAAGAGCTGTCAAGCCGAGTTTCGTCATTTGCTTCACCCCAGAAGCATCAATCCCCTTCGGGTGGACGGAAAGAGCGTGGACAAGGAGACACGCAAGGGCGTGGTCATCTATTTTACCATTTATATGTTCTGCTTTGCCGCCATTTTCCTTTTGATCAGCCTGAACGGCTTTGATCTGGAAACCAACCTCAGCGCCGTTGCCGCCTGCTTTAACAACGTCGGCCCGGGTCTGAATCTGGTAGGGCCGATGGGAAGCTTTGCTATGTATTCTCCCTTCTCCAAGCTCCTTCTTTCCCTCGCAATGCTCTTGGGCAGACTCGAAATATGGCCGATCCTTCTCACCCTTTACCCTGTCGCTTGGATGAGCGCAGGACATCAAAAGAAAGGACCCAAATGAACTACGAAGAATTAAGACACGATCCCGCCATTCGCACCTACGTCAAGGCCGCGGATTCCACCCTCGGAGCCCTCGGCTTTACCGAGCACTCCTTTGCCCACGTTGCACTGGTGGCAGACCGCGCGGGAAAAATTCTGGAGGCCCTCGGCTTTTCGGAGAGAGAGGTGGACCTTGCGAGGATCGCCGCCTTCCTCCACGACATCGGAAACCTGGTCAATCGGGTGGATCACAGCCAAAGCGGTGCGGTGCTGGCCTTTCAGCTCCTCAGCGAGCGGGGCTTTGCGCCGGAGGAGATCGCTCTGGTCACCTCTGCCATCGGCAACCACGATGAGGGAACGGGTACTCCCGTGCATCCCATCGCCGCCGCCCTGATCCTTGCGGACAAGGCGGACGTCAGACGAAGCCGCGTGCGCAACCCGGGCGCCGTCTTTTACGACATTCACGATCGTGTCAACTACTCCGTCACCCGCTCGGATTTGATCTTGGAGGAGAAGGAAAAAAAGATCACTCTTCATCTGGATATCGACCCCGAATTCAGCTCCGTCATGGAGTATTTCGAGATCTTTATGGAGCGTATGCTCCTGTGCCGCAAGGCCGCAGAAAAGCTCGGCCTGGAGTTCGGGCTCGTCATCGGCGGGCAAAAGCTCCTTTGAAATCCCCTTGAAAAAAGAAAAGGAGCTGTAAAAAAACTTGGGTTTTTTTACAGCTCCTTTTAAGGGGATAGGAAAAAAAGATGCAGAACGGACAAACTGAGCAAAAAGCAAGGGTTACCTTGCTTTTTGGTTACCCGAAGGCGTACAAAGGTACGTCGAGTGGCGAAGTTTGTTCGTAGCAAAAAATGCGTTTTTTTATTGTTTTTATCAAAAAAAGGGATTCTTCGGACGTTTTATTCCAAAGAATCCCTTTTGTTTTATAGGAATAGGCGGTCTGCGCTTTTTTTACATCCCCTTTTT
>JAFVYT010000049.1 GCA_017508505.1 Clostridia bacterium | reverse complement strand
TGGCATCAGGCAAAGAATATTTGGATTTTGTTTTGGAGTAGTGCGACGGTCTTTCCGCCCGTGGGATGATGGGGGAATACGTGCTCTACTACGGCGGCAAGGTGGTCGGCGGTATTTACGATAACCGTCTCCTTGTGAAGCCTACCCCGTCGGCAATCGCTCTGATGCCCGAAGGAAAGCACGAGCTTCCCTACGAGGGTGCAAAGGAAATGCTCCTTGTAGAAAATGTGGACGACAGAGATTTTTTGCAAGGTCTGTTTTCGGCCGTTGCGGAAGAGGTACCCGTAGCCAAAAGAGGAAGAAAATGAATCCGAAACGAATCTTTTATACAAGCGACCGAGCCCAATGGCGGCGCTTTTTGGCAGAGAGCTTTGAGACGGAAAGGGAAATTTGGCTCGTGTTCCCTCTGAAGGGGAGCGGCCGACCGAGCCTTTCCTACAATGATGCCGTGGAGGAGGCGCTTTGCTTCGGCTGGATCGACAGCATTTATCACGCTGTGGAGGGCGGCCGTGCCTTGCGTTTCACCCCGAGAAGAACGGGGAGTCCCTATTCCCGTCCCAACATCGAGCGGCTGATTTGGCTGGACAAGCAGGGGATGCTCCACCCCGACGTACGGGAGCGCGTTGCCGAGCTGATCTCTGCACCCTATACTTTCCCGGAGGATATTATCGCCGCAATCCGTGCAGACTCGGTGGCGTGGTCGCATTTTGAAGCCTTCCCCGACCCCTACAAGCGCATCCGCGTTGCCTACATCGATGCGGCACGAAAGCGTCCGGAGGAATTCCAAAAGAGGCTGGCCAGCTTCCTTGGTAAGACCCGTGAGGGAAAGCGGATTCCCGGCTACGGCGGTGTGGATAAGTATTACGATTGAATGATAAAAAATTGATCTGAGGTGAGCATATGGCAATGTGGAATCCGTGGAGAGGCTGTAAAAGGTGCAGTGAGGGATGCTTGCTTTGCTATATCCACAAGGGGGATGCCAAGCGAGGCATCGACACCTCCGATATTGTGAAAACGAAGGATTTTTATAAGCCCCATCGCGGATTCGGCTCCGCTTTGGAAAACAAGATAAGCTCGGAGAAAAGAGGAGAAGGAAATGCTTGATTTCAAAGGAAAAGTGGCGGTTGTGACCGGGGGAGCAAGGGGGATCGGTGCCTGCATTGCCGAGGAATTTGTGCGGGCGGGAGCCGAGGTCTGCATCATTGATCGGATCGACAACCCCTACTTTGTCGGGGACTTGGCAAAAAAAGAGGATCTGGAGCGCTTTGCCCAAAGGGTGATCGGGGACTTTGACGTGTGGATTATCTCATTCACAATGCCGCTCCCGCAACCGTGGGGATCGAGCGGGGCAGCTACGAGGATTTTGAATATGCCCTGAAGGTGGGTGTAACCGCTCCCTTTTACCTGACCAAGCTCCTTATGCCTTATTTTGAAAAGGGAGGAGCCATTGTTAATATTTCATCCTCCCGAGACCGAATGAGTCAGCCGCAAACCGAAAGCTACACCGCCGCAAAGGGCGGCATCTCCGCTCTGACCCACGCGCTTTCCGTCAGCCTTGCGGGAAAGGTGCGTGTGAATTCCATCTCTCCGGGGTGGATCGATACCAAGGGGAACGATTACGTCGGTGCCGATGCGCTCCAGCAGCCGGTGGGCAGAGTGGGAAAGCCCGAGGATATTGCGAATATGGTGTTGTTTCTTTGCTCGGAGCGATGCGGCTTCATTACGGGGGAGAATATCTGCATCGACGGCGGAATGACCCGTCAGATGATCTATCACGGGGATCACGGCTGGAGCCTTGAGGAAAAATGAAGATTTTGGAGATCACGGAAAACAAAAAGGCCTATCTCGCCTTGTTGCTTCTTGCAGATGAGCAGGAGGATATGATCGACCGCTATTTGTCCCGAGGCCGAATGTTCGTTCTGGAGGATGATGGAGTCAAGGCCGAGTGCGTCGTCACCGATGAGGGAGAGGGGATCCTTGAAATTAAAAATATCGCAACCGCCCCTTCGCATCAGCGAAAGGGCTACGGCAGAGCCCTGATCGGGTTCCTTCTTGAAGTATTTAAAAAGGACTATCGCTTGCTTCGGGTGGGAACCGGGGACAGCCCTCTTACCTTGCCCTTTTACGAGGCCTGCGGCTTTGTGCGATCTCACGTGGTTCCGAATTTTTTCACCGATCATTACGATCACCCCATCTACGAAAACGGTGTGATGCTGATGGATATGATCTATTTGGACAGACTCTTTTGACGAAGCTCTGCGTCCCTTTCTCCGAAGCGGAGAAGGGACGTTTTTTTCAATGAAAAGTGCGGGAATTGACTTGACAAGAGGTTCTTTATGCAATAAAATAATTAAGTGCTTAATTAATTCTTTATCAACGGAGGACGCTATGAAGCAGCGAAAAACCTTGATGCGTGCCGTGGGAAGGGCGCGCCGCGCTTGGGACAGCCTCGTCCGATCGGTCACTCTTTCGGAAGGGATCCCCGATTCCTATCGGCCTGTTTTGCTCTATCTTTTGCGACATCCCGGAGCAGGGCAAAAAAACGTGGCGGAGTTTGCCTCAATCACCAATTCTGCGGTCAACCAAGCGGTGAAAAGTATGCTGGCCGAGGGGTATCTGGTGAAGGAAACGGACCCCTGCGACAAGCGCAATACCAAGCTTTTTCTGACGGAGAAGGGGAGTGCGATCGCTTGCCGCGTCTTTGAAAAGCTCGACGCCGCGGACGATGCCATTACCGCAAGGCTCGGTGCCGAGCGGGAAGCGGAGCTCATCGAGACGCTGGAGTGCCTTGCGGAATACATACGGGAGGATTTGGCTTGATGCTCAAATACATTAAAAAATATTGGTTTTTCTGCCTCCTTGCACCTCTCTTTATGGTGGGGGAGGTGGCAATGGATCTCATCCAGCCGGATATGATGGCGGATATCGTGGACAACGGCGTTTTGAAGGGAGACCTTTCCCTGATCGTATCCGTGGGAATCCGTATGATCCTGACGGTTTTGATCGGCGGTTTTTTTGGGATCCTTTGCGGCGTATTTGCCAACCTTGCCGCCCAGAGCTTCGGCAACGATCTTCGCAAGGATCTCTTCGGAAAGATTATGAATCTTTCCTTTGAACAAACGGACAAGATCTCGACCGGTTCTCTTGTGACCCGTTTGACCAACGACGTGACTCAGGTGCAGCATATGGTGATGATGCTGGTCCGCGGCTTTGTGCGGAACACCGTGATGTTCCTCGGTGGCATCCTGATGCTGTACCGTCAGTCTCCGCGCTTTGCCTTGGTTGCGGCCTGCGGCCTTCCCTTCGTGGTGATTGCCGTCAGCTTCTTTTTGAAAAAGACCGCACCCCTTTTCGCTATCGTGCAGAAAAAGCTCGACGGGATCAATCATATTATGCAGGAGACCGTTGCGGGTGCTCGGGTCGTCAAGGCCTACGTCAAGGAGGACTATGAGCTCGAACGCTTTGACGGAGCAAACGATGCCCTTTGTAAGGAAAACCTAAGGGTTCAGAGTCTTTTGGCCTTTATGAGCCCTTGTATGAACATCGTGCTGAATCTCTGCGTGGTTGCGGTGATTCTGGTGGGCGGCTATACCGTCAAGGCAGGCGGGAGCATCACCCCCGGCAATACCATGGCCGCCATTACCTATCTTGCTCAGATCCTTCACGGCATCACCTTTATGGCAAACATCTTTCAGATCTTCAGCCGTGCCAAGGCATCTGCCGACCGCATCAATGAGGTGCTTGACTGTCCCGATCTGATCTGCGACGGAAAAGGCGCAGAGGAGAAGGGGGAAAGAGGTACTGTGGAATTTCGCGGCGTGTCCTTTGCCTATCCGGGTGCTGAGGATCAAAACGTATTGGAGGACGTTTCCTTTCGGGTCGAGGCAGGGGAGACCCTCGCCATTATCGGTGCCACGGGCAGCGGAAAAAGCTCTCTTGTGCATTTGATTCCCCGCTTCTATGATGCTTCGAAGGGGGAGATTTTCGTTGACGGGGTCAACGTCAAGGACTATGCCCTTGAAGCCCTGCGGGATAAGATCTCCATCGTTCTGCAAAAGGCGGAGCTCTATTCCCGCAGCATCGAGGAGAACATCCGCTGGTCCAAAGCCGATGCGGATCCTTGGGAGATCAAAAAGGCCGCAGAGATTGCCCACGCAGACGATTTCATTTGTCAAAAGGGCGAGGGCTACTACACCCTCGTTTCCGAGGGCGGCCACTCTCTGTCCGGCGGGCAGAAGCAGCGCATTTCCATCGCCAGAGCCGTTCTGAAGGATCACGAGATCCTGATTCTGGATGATTCCACCAGCGCTCTGGATCTGAAAACCGAGGCCTCCCTGTATCGCTCCTTGCGTCAGGAGCATCCGAGTGTGACCAAGATCATCATCGCACAGCGCATCTCCTCGATTCGGGATGCGGATCGCATTTTGGTTTTAGACAACGGTGCGGTCTCTGCCATCGGCACCCACGAGGAATTGATGGCAAGCTCTGAGATCTATCGGGATATTTATCAATCTCAAATGAAGGAAGGGGGCGAGGTGCAATGAATCAGAAGACAGAATTGCCGAAGGGCTTTGAAAATCGCCCCGAAAAGCAGCAGGTGGTCTATCAGCCCTCCAAGCAAAAGGAAGGCACCGCTCCTACCGTAAACTTCCGCGGCAGACCCGGCGGTGGCCCCGGCAGAGGAATGGGCCAGACGGTGGAGCACGCGGAGAACGTGGGAGCCACCCTCAAAAGACTCCTGCAGTATTTCAAAAAGTCAAAAAAGCTCCTTGCCGCGCTATTGATTTCCGTGGTCTGCGTGACGGCGGCGGGTCTGCTTGCTCCCGCTCTGCAGGGTAGCGCCATTGACTCCATCAAGGATAAAACCTGGGATAAGCTCACCTCCTGCGTCCTCTGGCTCCTCGCGGTGTATCTGGTCAACGTGGTTTTCACCCTTTTTCAGTCGCTCATTGCCGCAAGACTCAGCCAAAGCATCGTAAAGCAGATGCGTCACGATCTGTTTGAAAAGATTGACCGCTTGTCCATCCGCTATTTGGATACCCACTCCAACGGCGACGTGATGAGCCGAATGACCAATGACGTGGAAAACGTCTCGAGTACCGTTTCTCAAAGCCTCGGCTCCTTGGTGTCGGGGGTCTTGACCATCATCGGCACGGTGGGCATTATGTTTCTCTACTGCTGGCAGTTGACCCTGATCACGATGGTTACGGTGCTTTTGACGGTTTTTGTCACCAAGAAAATGTCAAAAATGATGCGCAAGGTCTATCGGAAGCGCTCTGCGGTGCTGGGACGCCTGAACGGCCACTCCGAGGAGATGATCACGGGGTATCAATCCATCGTCGCTTACAACAAGCAAAAGGACGTGATCGAGGAATTTGCCAAGACCTCCGACGAGCTGCGCCGTGTCAGCATCAAGGCCGAGATCCTCGGCGGCTCCATGGGACCCATTATGAACTGCATCTCCAACGTAAGCTTTGTGATCGTGGCGGCCTTCGGCGGATATTTTGCCTTTACGGGGCTCATTACCATCGGCACCGTTTCCGCCTTCATCATTTACGCCAAGCAGTTTTCCCGCCCCATCAACGAGATCGCCCAGCTCTATGGCACCATTCAAACCGCCGTAGCGGGAGCGGAGCGTGTGTTTGCACTCTTGGACGAGCCGAATGAGGATAAGAGAGGAGTCGAAAAGCCCGAAAGAATTTGCGGCAGGATCTTATTTCGGAACGTTGATTTTTCCTACGTTCCCGGAAAGCAGGTGCTCTATGATTTCAACCTCGACGTTCAGCCGGGGCAGAAGATCGCACTTGTGGGTGCCACGGGCAGCGGTAAGACCACCGTGGTCAATCTCCTGATGCGCTTTTATCCCGTGGATCGGGGGGAGATTTTGGTAGACGGGGTCAACATTTGGGATTATGATCGGGACTACCTGAGGAAAAACGTCGCCATCGTCCTGCAGGATACGGTGCTTTTCTCCAATACCATTGAAAACAACGTAAAATATGCCAACCTGGATGCCACCGACGAGGAAATGATCTGTGCGACCAAAATGAGCCATATTCACTCCTTTGTGGAACGGCTCCCGAAAAAATACGCCACGGTCTTAAAGCAGGCGGGCGCCTCGCTCTCTCACGGACAGAGACAGCTTTTGGCTATCGCCCGTGCCGTCCTTGCGGATCCGAAGATCCTCATTCTCGACGAGGCTACCTCCTCTGTGGATACCCGTACGGAAAAGCAGATTCAGGATGCGATGGTACAGCTGATGAAAAACCGCACCAGCCTGATCATTGCCCACCGCCTCTCCACGATTCGGGATGCGGATCGTATCGTTGTGATGGATGGAGGCCGCGTGGTGGAGATCGGAAATCACGACGAGCTTTTGGCCAAGGGCGGAAAGT
>JAFVYT010000048.1 GCA_017508505.1 Clostridia bacterium | reverse complement strand
CCTTTTTCGAGAAAAAGGGTTCCAAACCTCCCAAAAAGCTTTCAAGTTTTTCAACAAAAAAGACCTCACGAAACCGTGAGGTCTTTGTTTTGCTTTCTTTCTTGAAGAGAAAAGGATAAAATCCACTCAAACGTTTTTGAGGGATCCAAGGGGACTTTTTTCAAAAAGTCCCCTTGGCAGGGTGCGGGACGGAGTCCTGCAAATCCCCCCGTAAAACGACGCAATGCGCCATTTTACAAAGCAAATTTGCGAAGTAAATTTGAGCGAAACGAGGCGCACAAGGGAAACGCGAGTGAGTTTACTTGTGTAAATGATCGAGCGTTTCTCCGCAGTGCAACAAAGTTGCAGCCAAATTTACAAAGCAAATTTAGCGCTGTACGCGACCGGAGCCATCTCCTCCCGCCAATGCCTGTACCTCGGCAACGGATACCATGTTGTAGTCGCCTTCTACGGAGTGCTTGAGGCAGGAGGCGGCTACGGCAAACTCAATGGCGGCCTGAGAGGAGTAGTCGTTGAGGAGAGAATAGATGAGGCCTGCGCCGAAGGAATCGCCGCCGCCCACACGGTCCACGATGTGGATCAGGTAGTTCTTGGAGAAGAAGAAGTCGGTGCCGTCGTAGAGCATCGCCGCCCAGTTGTTGTCGTTGGCGGAGATGGAGCCGCGAAGGGTGATGGCGACCTTATCAAAGCCGAAGCGATCGGCAAGCGCCTTTGCCACTTCCTTGTAGCCCTCGTGGGAAAGGGAGCCCTTGGTGATGTCGGTGCCGCTGGCACGGATGCCGAAGACGTCCCCTGCATCCTCCTCGTTGGCGATGCACACGTTGACGTAGGGCATCAGGGTGGCCATAACCTCCCCTGCCTTCTCACGGGTCCAAAGCTTCTTGCGGTAGTTCAGGTCACAGGAAACGCCGATGCCCTTCTCGCGGCAGACCTTCAGGGCGTCCAGGCAGATCTCGGCAACGTTGTCTCCCAGAGCGGGAGTGATGCCGGTGAAGTGGAACCAATCGGCCCCGTCAAGGATGGCGTTCCAATCGAAGTCCTCTCTCTTTGCCATGGCAATGGCAGAGTAGGCTCTGTCATAAATGACCTTGGAGGGACGCTGAGAAGCGCCCTTTTCGCAGTAGTAGATGCCCACGCGATCCCCGCCGCGCACCACGGTGGAGGTGTCCACACCGAACTTGCGCAGAGAATTCACCGCGGCCTGACCCATCTCGTGGGTGGGAAGCTTGGTGGCGAAGGCGGCATCCAAGCCGAAATTGGCAAGGGAAACGGCCACGTTGGCCTCACCGCCGCCAAAGGTAGCCTGAAGGCGGTCGGACTGCACGAAGCGCAGATATCCCTCGGGGGCAAGGCGAAGCATCAATTCGCCGAAGGTTACGATTCTTTTCATAGCTTTATTCTCCTTTTCCGCTTTTTACCAGCTCCACGGCCTCTCTCACGAGAGCCTCAATGGCGCCGAAATCCTCTGCCATCAGCTTGTCCTCAGGCACCATCCAGCTACCGCCGCAGCAGAGCACCTTGGGATTGGCAAGATAGGAGAGAATGTTTTTCTGGTTGATTCCGCCGGTGGGCATAAAGCGAACGGCACCGTAGGGAGCGCTCATCGCCTTGATCATAGGAAGACCGCCTGCCGCCTCTGCAGGGAAGAACTTCACCACCTCAAGGCCGAAGCCGAGAGCGCACTCCAATTCGGAGGGGGTGCAGATGCCGGGGATGATGGGGTAGCCCTTTTCCACACAGTGGCCGACCACCTTGGGATTGAGCCCGGGGGAAACGATAAAGGTCGCACCGGCGGCCATGGCACGGTCTGCCTGCTCGGTGGTAAGCACGGTGCCTGCGCCGATGAGAAGCTCGGGGTATGCCTGATGCATTCTGGAAATGGCCTCCTCTGCCGCGTCGGTGCGGAAGGTGACCTCAGCCGCAGGCAAGCCCCCTGCAATGAGAGCGGCGGCAAGCTTCTCCGCGTGGTCCGCATTTTGGATCTTAATGACGGGGAGCACGCCGAGGGCCTGCACCCGTTCCATCAGTTTTTTCATAATAACACTCCTTTTTCCGCTCGTGGCGGAGATCGTATTTACTCTACGATTTTACACCCTTTTGGCAATTTTAGTCAAGTCAATATGGAAGTTTTCCCCAAAAACTCACTCTTTTTCCCTTCCTTGGCTTCTCCCCTTGCAAATTTCGTGCGTTTGTGGTACAATACTTGGGCTCTTCGGAGCGGTGAGTTCGTGACCATCCTCACCCAAAACAAAACTAGGAGAATTTCAGTAATGAAGAAAAGCCGAATCAAGCACCTCGCGGCGGCCTCTATGATCGCCGCGCTCTACGCCGTCCTGACCTTGCTATCCGCCGTCTTCGGGCTGGCGGTGGGCCCCTTCGAGTTTCGCCTTTCCGAAGCCCTGTGTGCCCTCCCCCTTCTCACTCCTGCGGCGGTGCCCGGGCTCTTTTGCGGGTGTCTTGCGGCGAATCTGATTTGCGGTGCGGCACTCCCCGACGTGATCTTCGGCTCCGTTGCCACGCTCATTGGTGCCGTGGGAACCTACGTTTTCCGCAAAAAGCCTCTTTGGGCGCTTCTTTGTCCCGTGATCGCCAATACTATGATCATCCCCCCCATCCTGTATTTTGTATACGGCTTCGGCAAAGAGGGCTTTCTGATTCTGGCGGGGGCCTTTTTCGTGGGGGAGGCAGTCAGCGCCATGGGGCTGGGTGCCCTGCTGTACCGCACGCTCCTTCCCTTCCAAAAACATTTTGAATGAGGTAAGCTATGCCTGCAACCATGATGCATCTTCTGGCGGGGCACGCCCTTTGGCCGACGGGCTCCGATTCCTTTTTTCTCGGGTGTATTCTGCCCGACTGTCTGGACTTTGATCGAGAGAGAAAGGATCTGTTCCACCTGCGCACCACGCCCCCCGACGAGCGCCTGCAGGCGCTGATCCGTCTGGGTCAGTCCCTGACGCTTTCGGAGGACTTTGACTTCGGCGTGCTGTACCATTTGTATTTGGACTATCTGTGGGACAACGGCCCCCAAAAGGCACACCGCCTCAGCTATACGGGAGATCTGTGGTTTCGGGATTACCGCAAGGAGCTCAGCCGTGCGGGAAACCGCGGCGCCTGGCGCAAGGTATGGGCAAGGCCCCTTTGGGAGCGACTGAAAAACGCCGACGAGGCGCTCTTTGAAAACTCCATGGAGCTTCCCGTGGAGGAGATCCGCTCCTTTCTGGATTTCAACTACCGCTTTCACACCGAGGAGGTACTGCCGGAGTCGGAGGTCTTTACCGACGAGGTGGTGGACGCCTTCACAGACCGCGCCGCACGCGCCTTTCGCGGCTTCTTGCGGGACTTCTTCCCCGCGGTGGCAAAAGCGCGGCTGGACGCATAAAATGAAAGAAAAAACGAGGTTTTGATATGGATCAAAAGCACGTGCTCGTTCTGGCAGGCGGAAAGAGCCTGGAGCGAGAGGTCTCCCTGCGAAGCGGCAAGGCCGTAGCAGACGCCCTCGCCGAGGGGCCCTTTCGGGTCACCCTCTTCGACCCTGCGGAGCGACCCCTTTCCGAGATCGAGGCACTCCGTCCCGACGTGGCCTTCATCGCCCTGCACGGCATTGGCGGTGAGGACGGCTCCATTCAGGGGCTGCTGGAGTGGCTCGGCATCCCCTACACGGGGCCCGGCATCGCCGCAAGCGCCCTTTGTCTTGACAAGATCATGACCAAAAAGGTGCTGACCCTCAGCGGCGTTCCCACCCCGGAGTTTCTGGACTTCGTTTGGGACGAGGCCCTCGACCCGGTCAAAAGTGCCGAGGAGGCAATCGAGACCCTCGGGATCCCCTTCGTTCTGAAGGCCTGCCGTCAGGGCAGCAGCATCGGAACCGAGATCGTACGAAAAAAAGAGGACGCCCCCGCCGCCTTCCGCGCGCTCCTCGCCTACAAGGACAATCTCCTGGCGGAGAAATTTCTCTCCGGCGCGGAATTGACCGTCCCCGTGATGGGGAACCGAGGAGAAACGGTGCTTCCCGTCATCGAGATCCGTGCCGACGGGGAATACTACGACTACCACTCCAAGTACACCCCCGGAAAAAGCCGTCACATCATTCCCGCCGCCATCCCCCCCGAAGCCGAAAAGACCGCACGTGAGGTAGCGCAAAGGGCCTACCTTGCCACGGGCTGTCGGGGCTATGCCCGAGTGGATATGATGCTGGACGAAAAGGGCGAGGTGCAGGTCATCGAGATCAACACCGCTCCCGGAATGACCGCCACCAGCCTCTTCCCTGATGCGGCACGGGCCGCAGGGATGGACTTTCCCACTCTGACGCGCACCCTCGTGGAGCTGGCACTGAAATAAAGCAAAAAAAACCGAAATGCGATATGCATTTCGGTTTTTTTTCAGTTGGGAAGTGCGTGCTCCGTAAGCACCGTTTCCTTCAGGTAGAACTCCCAGTTGTCCGGATCCTTCATATCCTTCTCCACGGAGGCCCACATCGAGGGCAGGAACTGCTTGCCGTTGTTCACGTCCACGCGGTATTTGCCGTCGTCCTTGCCGCAAAGCATCACGAGCTGAGGATGTGCGGTCTTCTCGTCCATATTGATGGGGTTTCCCGTAAAGGGATTGATCGGATTCTCCACGAGCCCGTTTCCGAAGACGAGGCTGGGCACGTCTGCGTTGGTCATAAACTCGGTGCTGGTTCGGAACTCCTCATTGTCCCCGAAATCCTTCACCAGAAGGAGGGGATAGAAGAACTCGATGTCGCCGTAGTGCACCAGATCGGGGCGAATGTTCATCGCGGGATCGTGGTAAAGGCTTCTGCCGTGGTCGGAAACCACAACGACCTTGGTGTTGTCCCAGGCGCCGCTTTCGCGGAGGTGGTCAAACCACTTGCCGAGCTGCATCAGGGTCGCCATATTGGCGTGGTAATGGGCGATCTGATCCCCCTGCACCATCACAAGGCTCGTGCCATCGTAGGTGAAGCGGTTGGGGTTGGCCGCATCGTACTCCGCGTTGTCCACCAGATACTTCGGCTCGTAATCGGGAGCCTGAAGGTAGGCGGGCTCGTGGGGGGTACCGTTATAGTAGAAGAGGTAGTTGTTCTTCTCGCTCTCGGTAACGCGGGTCATCTCGGTCAGATGGCTGATGGAGTTATACTCCCGCATAAAGTCGGGATCCAGACCCTCCGCACGGGTGGGGCTGACAATGGTCTGCTTGCCGCCGTAGGAGGCCGCCTGATGGTAGGTGCCGTCGCAGTAGATGGTGCGCTGGAAGAGCAGCGGCATCACCTTCATCACGCCGTAGCAGAAGAAGTTGCGGTGATTGTTCTCTCTCAGGCGCTCCTTGGTGACGACGTCGTCGAAGAGGCCCGTGGTGATGTAGGTCTCGGTGTTTGGGATATCCTCAAAGATGGAGGTGTCGGGAATCCACTGGTAGCCTGCGTAAACGGGGTCGCAAAGGGTCACGTCGTATCCGTTATCCGCAAAGATCTGAGGCATCACCTTCAGAGATTCGTTGTGCTTTTCCTCCAGAAAAAGCTCGTTTCTTCGGTTCATTTCCACGGGAGTATAATCATAGCCGCCCAAAACCGCGGGCACGCCCATATTGGTGTAGCCGCCGTGGGAGACGATGTTGGAGTAATAGGTAAAGCCGCGGAACTGCTCCTTGAGCTCGGGCTTCTCCTGCATCATATAGGGCACGTACTGGCCCATGGCGCGGTCGAGCAGGATCACCACCACGTTCTTGCCATCGGTGGAGAAGTCAAGCTGAGGGATCTCATCCGTGTCCGTGGGCTCGACCTGTGCGACGGAGGAGGTGATCCCCACCACGTTCAAAACGCCCATTCCCGCTACCGCTACCACGGCCGTGGCAAGCACACCGGTGATGACCTTGGGGAATTTCAGACAGACGAAAACAAGCACGGCGGCGATAACCGCGAGCACGCCGAAGTTCAGAACGAAATCCATGGCACGGAACACCATTCCCCCCTCGTACTTCAGAGCGGAGGAAAGGGTACCGAGGTTGGTGCCGAAGAACATATAGTTCACCAGCGCCACGCCGCAGAAGACCCAGATAACACGGGTGAAGATCACCTTACCCTTGGGGCTGGCGAGCCAATAGAACACGCCCACCCAAACCTGGAAGGTACCCACGGCCATCGCCGTGCTGCTGACCAGATACCAAAGGGGATGGTAGAAGTCGCTGACGTCCACAAACTCCTGCGGGGAGGAAACGATGACCGAGGAGGGGATGAGAATGCCCACCAGAAGGGTCAGGAACAGACATCCGAGAAGGAAGGCGCGACGGTTCGGCTTGGGGGTCACGTCGGTCTTTTCCTTCTTGGGAAGATACTTCTTGACAAAATGCCAAGCAAGGGGGAAGACCAGCGCAAGGCCGAGGAACACCACCACGCACTTTTTCATCATAGAGCCGGGGAAGAAGAGTGCGCCGTAAACGGCAAGGGCCGCACCGCACACCGCCAGAAGGATCCGCAGAACCTTGGCGGGATTCTTGATCTTATAAAAGACGGTCTTTACAAGGGAGAAAAGGTTATTGAGGGTCCAGTAGAACACAAGGCCCGAGGGGGAGGTGTACAGAAAGACCAAAAAGAACGCGGCCATGGCGTAAAGCTGGATCTTGGTCTTCATAGGGAAGCCCTTCAGATAAATGGCGCCGGAGATCACGTTGATGAGCGTCATCAGAATGGGCAGAAGGTTCAGGGTCAGAGAGCCGATGACGATGAGCCCGTCGGGCTTGGCCAAATCACGGATGGGTCCGAGAGAAACGCGATTTAAGATCTCAAGGTTCGACAGGAACTGATACGCCGCCATAAAGAAGGGAATCTCCAAAAGAAGAGAGACCGAGCCGTGGAGCGCGTCCGTTGGCTTGTAGTTGTTCTGGCGATAGTAGGCCTGAGTGATCATCATCCGCTCGTCTCCGGAGAAGACGCGCTTGATGTGGTTGACCCCGCGGGAAAGGCGATTTTCCGTATCCCTTGCCTCCTCCTGCATGGCGTCCGCTCTCTTGTAGAGAGGAAGCACCAGGGTGTTCATGGCAAGGCTCAAAAAGATAATCGAAACACCGGGGTGGCGAATGAACTCATTGGCAATCTGAAAGATCATCTCAAAGAGAAGCTTCAAAGGCCCAATGAAAATAGTTTCCAAAATACCCAAAAAAGTCATCTTACTTTTCCTCTTTTACGATTTCTTCGTACTTGGCGACAAGGTAGTCGGCGACGCGGGCAGCGCCCTCGCCGAAGTGTGCCCAGGTCTCCTCCTTCACCTCTCGGCGGCCCTCCTCAAAGCGGGCATCCGTCAGGCAGGTATCGATGAGCTCCTTGATGTTTTCCATGGATTCGGCGGTGAGCTCGCACCCGAGGCGGGGCAGAGCCCCCGTGGTCCAAAGGGTGTGTCCCTCCATCCACCAGGCGTCGTACAATCCGAGGTCAAACTTGGGATCCGTGTAGATCACGGGCTTCCCGTATACCAGCGCAAAATCAAAGATCACACCGGAGAAGTCGGAAATCAGGATGTCGGAGCGGCGGAGCACCTCAAAGTTGTCCGTATCCCGATTCCACTCAAGACGCTCGGACTCGGGGTACTTTTTCATCAATTCCTCCATCAATTCCTTTTCGGAGTCGAAGGACTGGGGATGGGGACGGACGATCACGTGGTAGCCCGTTTCCAGAAGCTTGTCGATGATCTTACCGCCGTACACCCCGAAAATGGAGCTCTGTCCCCAGGTGGGAGCCAGCAGCACCGTGGTAGGATGCTCGGGAGCGGGGCCGCTCTCCTCCAGACGCTTTGCCATCACGTCCATATAGGGGATGCCAACCTTGACCATTTCCTTGGGAGGAAGGGAGCGGAGGGCCTCCAATTCTCTCACGTCTTGGATCTGATAGTCCCCGGAGAGAAGAATGGCATCGTAATAGTCGATACCGAACATACGGTACAGAATGATCTCGCTGGCGGCGTGAGGAATATGCACGTAATACTGCACCTCCTTGGACCGCTTCCACTGGTACACGTCAAGACCGGGGGTAGTGGACAGCACCACGGCGGCGTTGAGGAAGTTGAGGCGCATATAAATCCTGTTGCCCTCCAGATACTCTGCCTTTACGTTTTTCAGATCCGTCGTCAGAGCGGGGTCGTCGGGAGAGGCGGTCAGGTACACCACGTTCACGCCGCGGCGCTCCAATTCCCGCAGGATGGGCTCAAAGATCAGCCAATAGCGCTTGTTGTCGGAAAAGATCACAAAGGGGATCTTCTCCAATTCTGCCTTGGCCTTTCCTCCGCTGAGCTTGAAGCGCAGCTTGATCCAAAGCATCCGCACGGAATAAAAGGCGGCACCCAGCACGCCCACCAAAATGGTAAAGAGCATACTGCCCGTACCGGGATCTATGTAAAGAAACATCTCAAATCTCCTTTTCTGTTTTCTTCGTCGGTTTCTTTTTTTCTTTTGAAAGCGGCACAACGTACCAAATTTCATTTTAGCACTCTTTTCTTCTTTTGGCAAGAGTTTTCACGTCTTTTCAACGAGCAAAAAAAGAGTCCGACAGGCTCGTCGAACTCTTTTTACAATTTTGATTCATTCTCTTCACAAATCAGGGGGTATATTCGTCGAATACCACCGTCAGAGTCAGGGTCTCACCGTCGCGGTAGACCTCCAGCTTTACGGTATCCCCCGCCTTGTAGGCGGTCTTAGCGTTGATGAGGGCGTTGGCGGTCTCGATCTTGGTATCGTCGATCTTGGTGATGATGTCCCCCACCTTCAAGCCGGCCTTTTCCGCGCAGGAATCCTTTCCGACCTCCTCCACCCGGGCACCCTTGGTCACCTCCACCCGCACGGGTCTGCCGTGCTGGTCGATGGAGTACTCATACCCGTAGGAATCGGAAACGGCAATGCCGAAATTGGGTCTTCCCGTCACGTAGCCGTAGGCGATCAGATCTCTTGCCACCGCCATGGCGTCGTTGATGGGAATGCAGAAGCCGATGCCCTCCACCCCCGCGGCAGAATACTTGGCGGAGGCAATGCCGATGACCTCTCCCGCCGCATTAAAGGCAGGGCCGCCGGAGTTGCCGGAATTGATGGCGGTATCGGTCTGGAAGGTTCTGATGTTGTATTCCCCGGTGCTGATCTTGCGGTTGACCGCAGAAACGATTCCGCGGGTCATGGTAAAGGTCAGGTCGCCCAAGGGGTTTCCGATGATGATCACGTCGGAGCCGACCCTGAGATGGTCGGAATTCGTGGTGTTCACGGCGCGCAGGCCCTCGGCATCCACCTTGAGCACCGCCACGTCGTTGATCTCGTCTCCGCCCACAAGCTCTGCCTTGTAGGCCTTCTCGGACACAAAGGATACGGAGATGTCCTCGCAATCCTCCACCACGTGATAGTTGGTGAGGATATAGCCGCTCTTGGCGTCGATGACAAATCCGGAGCCGGTGCTGATGCCGTTGCGGTAGTTGGCCACCACAAAGACCACGGATTCTACGTTTTTCTCGTACAGCTCGGTGGCGGTCAACGCCTCCCCGGAGTGATCCTCGTTTCTCAGAACGAGGCTTCCGTCCTCCAAGGTCACCTCTTCAATGGGGGCATAGGTCTCCCTTTCGCCCTTCTCCTTCTCCCCGACCTCTACGGTCTGATTCGTCTCCTCGGCCACAAAGCCAAACCGGAGCGTACCCGTGGCAATCAGGGCAAAGATCCCGCCGATGAGCCCCACGTAAAGGAGCGCAAGGCCGATGATCCAGCCTACGGAGCGATTTGGCTTTTTCGGGCCCTTTCCTTCAGGAGCGGGGCTCGGCGTGCCGTAGCCGCCCCCACCGTAATAGGAGGAGCCGGAGTAGGACGTGCTCTGCCAGGAGCCGCCCGCGCCGTAGGGGGGACGGTCAAAGGGCTGCGCAGGCCCCTGATTCGGCGTATTGGGCGCATTGCCGGACTCGGGAGGAGTGCCGCCGGACTCGGGGGAGGTATAATCTTGTCTTTCGTCAGTCATGGGTATCACCTTTCGTTTTTTGCGGATCGCTTTTTCTTCGGATCCCTTATCTTGCCTCTATTATAACGAGGAAAAATGAATCCTGTGTGAAAAGCGCTTGAAAATCCCTTACTTGAGGAAGGCGCGGGAGTTGAAGAAATGCAATACCTTTTCCGCCTTTTCCGTTACCTCAAAGTAGAGAATGGTCTTTTTGCCATCCTCCCCGCGCACCACGGCATAGCGGGCGTAGGGGCTCTTCTTTCGGGAGGCACAGAAGACCTCCTTTTCCGCGTCGCGCAGATCCGCCTCGGGCACGGCACCGTCCACCAGGGGAGCGATGCGCTCGATGCGGTTCAGAGGAGTGGAATAATAAGGCTTTCTCTGCTTTCTTCCGTACACAATATCAAAGGAGATCTCTCCCTGATGGATCGTATACTCAAACTCCACGGAGGCATAGCGGGAAAAGTACCACACAAGGTATGCCACCAGAATCATCATCACCGCGAAGATGGGAGCCAAAAAGTTAAACACCAGAATCAGCGTGAGCGCCGTCAGCACCAGAATCGCCGCGCCGAAGTACAAAATCAGCTTTCTGGGAAGGATCAGCTTCGTTTCCTTCAAGGGCACGATGTGCTCCACGTAATTTGGTAAAAAATCGTTTCCGTTTCCTGCCATGGCAACAAATCTCCTTCTTTTTTTAGATCAGAGGATATTGTAGCACGCTTTTGGAAAAAAAACAAGAAGATGACGGAAAATGTTTCCCCTTTGGCAGACTTATTTTGAAAAGCCATTATTATCGTAACATATTTTCTCCCGTTTTGTGCAAATTAATTACGTCTGAAAAAGACAATTTTCAATGGGAGCACAATATGAAAAAGCAAATACCGGCACGGATCGCCGCCCTTTGTCTCCTTCTCTATTTTGTGTTTCTTTCTTTTTTCGGACTGGGTGACTATCTTTGCCCGGACACCATCAGCCGCTTCGACGGAGACGAGCCGGAGAGTCTGTTTTGCTTCTCCTTCGTTCCGGAGGAAAGCGACGGCGGACAGACACAAAGCAGCGACTACCGCCTGATGGCCTTCGGGCTTGTGCCCGTCAAAAGTGTTCGGGTCAATTTCTATCCCAAGGCGGAGGTCATTTGCGGCGGCGAGCTCTTCGGCCTGCGGATCGAAACCGGGGCTCTGCTCGTCACGGGTCTCGGAGAAATCCGCACCGACGCGGGCACCGTCTCTCCCGGAGCGGCGGCAGGGCTGAAGAAGGGAGACCTGCTTCTGAAGGCAAACGGCGTGACCCTTTCGGATGCCGCCACCTTTGCGAAAATCGTCTCCCGCAGCGACGGGAAAGAGGTGACCCTTTCGGTCAAGCGGCAAAACGAAGCTCTGACCCTTGCCCTGACCCCTGCCTTTTCTGCGGACGGCGGCGGGTATAAGGCGGGGCTTTGGGTGCGGGACGGCGCGGCGGGATTGGGAACGGTGACCTTCCGCGATCCCGTGAGCGGAGCCTTCGGAGGACTCGGGCACGCAGTGTGCGACTCCGAAAGCGGCGCCGTCTTCCCCCTGAAATCCGGCTCGGTCTGCCAAGCGCGGATCGAGGGGATCCTGCGAGGGGAAAACGGAAAGGCCGGAGAGATCCGCGGCACGCTGGAAAAGGACCCCTACGGAGCCCTCTCGGCCAACACCTCCACGGGGGTGTTCGGAACCCTGCCTTGCCAAGGGGACCGCTCCCCCACCGTTCCCATCGCCCTGAAGGGTGAGGTAAAAACGGGCAAGGCGAGCCTTGTTTGCACCCTGGACTCCGACGGAAAAAAGGAATATGAAATCGAGATCGAGGAGATCATCGGGCCCGACCGTGAAACGAAAAACTTCGTCCTACACGTCACCGACCCCGCCCTCTTGGAAAAGACGGGCGGCATCATTCAAGGAATGAGCGGATCCCCCATTCTCCAAAACGGAAAGCTGGTCGGTGCGGTCACCCACGTGCTCGTGGGCGACCCCACCCGAGGCTACGGCATCTTCATCGAGAATATGCTCGGCAATATGCCGGAATAGAAAAAAAGCACCTGAACGGGGGTTGCGGTAAGGGATTACCGCAACCCCCAATGATATATTACCTAACGGTAATATGAAGTATTTCCTTACGGAAATGTGAAATATTGCTATCGCAATATGATATATGCCCTTTGGGCATATTATGGTAAAAAATG
>JAFVYT010000047.1 GCA_017508505.1 Clostridia bacterium | reverse complement strand
GCCTCCACGTCGTAGCTCTTCACCTTCAGATCCGCAAGGTCACCGGAGCAGCACTCCAGGGTGCGCACGGGCACGTCCAGACTGCGAAACAGCTCCACGGAATAGCTCCACATCTTGTGGAACCAGTCCATGCTCTCCTCGGGCTTACAGATGACCACCATCTCCTGTTTTTCGAACTGATGGATGCGGTAAATGCCGCGCTCCTCGATGCCGTGCGCCCCCTTCTCCTTGCGGAAGCAGGGGGAGTAGCTGGTCAGGGTCAGAGGCAGAGACTCCGCAGGGGTGATGGTATTGATGAATTTGCCGATCATGGAATGCTCGCTGGTGCCGATGAGGAAGAGGTCCTCCCCCTCGATCTTGTACATCATCGCTTCCATTTCCTCAAAGCTCATGACCCCCGTGACCACCTCGGAGCGGATCATAAAGGGAGGAATGCAGTAGGTAAAGCCTTTGTTGATCATAAAGTCGCGGGCATAGGCGGTAACGGCGCTGTGGAGACGGGCAATGTCACCCATCAGATAATAGAAGCCCTCCCCTGCGACTCTGCCTGCGGCCTCCTTGTCAATGCCGTTGAAATAGGCCATAATGTCCGTGTGATAGGGGATCTCGAAGTCCACCTTGGTCTTTTCCCCAAAGCACTCCACCTCCACGTTTTCCTCATCGTTCCTGCCGATGGGGACGCTGGGGTCGATGATGTTGGGGATCTTCATCATTTTTTCCTTCAGCTCAGCGGAAAGGACAGCCTCCCGCTCCTCCAGGGCCTTGAGCTCGGCGGCCTGATCGCTGACCAGCTTCTTGGTCTTTTCCGCCTCTTCCCTCTCGCCCTTGGCCATCAATTGACCGATCATCTTGGAGATCTTGTTGCGGTTGGCGCGGAGCTCCTCGCAGCGCTTCAGCGCGGCCAGCTTCTCGTCGTAGAGGGCAATGACCTCGTCCACCAAGGGGAGCTTGTCCTCCTTAAACTTTTTGCGGATGTTCTCCTTTACCAGCTCGGGGTTCTCTCTTACAAATTTAATATCCAGCATTTCTCTTCTCTTCCTTCTGATTTATGATGAATGATAATTTATTGTAAACCTGATTACAGATTTAAAAGAAATTCCTCGCCACAGAGCTGTGCAAGGATTTCCTCCAAATCCTTGGAATCAAAATACTCCAAGGTAATCTTGCCTCTCCCGGTTCCGTCGTCCTTAATGGCGACCTTGCGGCCGAGGGAGGCGGCGGCGCGACTTGCGACCTCCTTCATCTGTGCCTGATAGACCTCGTTTCTGGCCTTGGCCTTAGGGGTCTTTTTCAGAGGAGCACCGCCCTCAAGAATGTTCTTTACCGCCTCCTCGGTCTCACGCACGCTCATTTCCCGATCCACGATACAAAGGAGCATATCCTCAATGTCTGCGTGGGTGGGCAGAGCCAAAAGTGCTCTGGCGTGGCCCGCCGTGATGTGTCCCTCCTTTAAAAGGGAGCGGGCAGAATCCGGGAGCTTTAAGAGACGGAGGGTATTGGCCACGGCAGAGCGGCTTTTTCCGAGCTGGCGGGCAACCTCCTCCTGAGTCAGGTTATAGCCACGCATCAGGGCGGCGTAGCCGTTGGCCTCGTCGATGGGGTTGAGGTCCTCGCGCTGGAGGTTCTCGATGAGGGCGGCCTCCTGAGATGCCTTTTCGTCCAGATCCTTGACAATGACGGGCAGCTCGGTCAGCCCCACGAGCTTCGAGGCGCGGTAGCGTCGCTCGCCGGCGATGATCTGATAGCCCGCGCCGAATTTCTTAACGAGAAGGGGCTGAATGACCCCGTGGATGCGGATAGAGTCCGCCAATTCCCGCAGAGTGTCGTCGTGGAAGGTCTTTCTGTGCTGATTTTCGTCGGGGTAAATGCGCTCGATGGGAGCGGTGATGACCAGCTCTCCCTCGGCCACCGCTTCCATCTCGGGAGACGGGACGTAGAGGTCGGTCAGGCCCTTGCCCAAGCCAAATGACTTTGCCATCTTATCCTCTCTTTTCCAATTCCGCGGCGATCTCGAGGTAGGCCCTTGCGCCCTTGGAATTTTTATCGTAATAATACACGGGCTTTCCGTGGCTTGGTGCCTCAGAAAGGCGCACGTTGCGGGGGACGGTGGTGCGGAAGATCTCCTTGGGGAAGTATTGGCGGATCTCGGCAGCCACCGCAAGGGAAAGATTCAGTCTTCCGTCGTACATGGTCAGGATGACCCCCTCCAGCTTCAGGTCGGGATTGTACATCTTTTTGACCAGCTCCGTGGTATACATCAGCTGGCTGAGCCCCTCCAGAGCGAAATACTCGCACTGCATCGGGACGATGACCCCCTTTGCGGCGCAAAGGCCGTTGAGCGTGAGAAGCCCGAGGCTCGGGGGGCAGTCGATGATGACGTAGTCGAAGCCCGTAAGCTGCTCAAGAGCACGGCGCAGCACCGATTCCCGCGCCGTCACGGAGGAAAGCCCCAGCTCGGCCCCTGCCAGATTCATGGACGCAGGCACGCACCAAAGCCCCTGGAAGGACGTCTTTTTGGCGGCCTCCTCGATGGTTTTTCCTTCCAGAAGGACCTCGTACGTGGTGAGCTTGGCGCGATTTTTATCCATTCCCACGCCGCTTGAGGCATTGCCCTGGGGGTCAAGATCCAGAAGGAGCACCTTCTTGCCCAAAACCCCGAGGGATGCGGCCACGTTGATGGCTGAGGTGGTCTTTCCCACGCCGCCCTTCTGGTTTGCAAATGCCAGAATTTTCATTGGATTTTGATTCCTTTATCGATTCGATTTGTGTGTCCTATTATACCCCAACCAGCGCCGCCTTGTCAACGCATATTTGTTTCTTTTACAAATGTTTCACGTGAAACATTTCTCGATTCCTACTCCGTGCCAAAAGAATGTTTCACGTGACACATTCAAAGAAAAAAGGGGCTGTAAAAAAACT
>JAFVYT010000001.1 GCA_017508505.1 Clostridia bacterium | reverse complement strand
TTTTTGCGGTAAAATTACCCTTTTGCCGAGAAGGAATTGAGATATGAAACGGAAAAATCTGATTTGGAATTCCACGTTTGACCGTTTGCGCCCACTTGCGGTGATCGCGGTCTCCTCTCTCTTTTTGCTATTGTTCTCCGTGGCCATTTCCGTCTTGACCTCCCGATGGCTTTATCTGCCCATCGGCTCCGTGATCATCGTGGTTCAGATCGTGGTGTTTTGGGTGGCGGCGACCCTCTCCTCCAAGAGAAAAAGAGCCGACACGGAAAAGCTTTCCCTCCTCAACGGAATGACGCTGGATTTTTTGACGGAGATGAACGTTCCCGTTGCGATCTTCAGCGAAGAAGGCCTGGTGCTTTGGTACAACAACGCCTTTTTGATGGCAAACGGAAACCAGTCCGCTCTGTATCACGAAAACATTCAGGATCTGTGCGATGAAAAGCTGAACCTGAGACGCCTGCGCACCGAAAGCCCCGAGGAGCTGGCGGAGCGTCCCGTGATCGGCTCTCTCAAGGGCGAAGCGTATGAGGTCGTATCCTACAAGATCGCTTCCGAGGGAAAGAACCTTTTGATCACCCTGTGGCAATCTCTTGCCAGGGTGCAGGAGCTGGAAACCGAGCTTGCGGAAAAGAACCCCGTCGTAAGCTACATTGCGGTGGACAACTACACCGAGGCCGCCGCAATGCTCCAGGGGAATTACCGTACCATCACCGCCAAGATATCCATTATGCTGAAGGATTGGGCTGCAGGACTGGGCGGTATCCTGCGGGAGGTCGGCAGCGACCGATACATCCTCATCATCGAGGAGAAGCGCTTAAAGGAGCTGACGGACAAGAAATTTGACATTCTTGACGACGTCCGCGAAATCTCCACGGATAACGTGGACGTGCCCATTACCATTTCCATCGGCACCGCCTGCACCGACGGAACGCTTTTGGAAAAGGAAACGGCAGCGCATCAGGCCTTGGATCTGGCACTTCAGAGAGGCGGCGATCAGGCTGTTTTGAAGAAGAGAGAAAACGCAACGGAGTATTACGGCGGTCGAACCAAGACCGTGCAAAAGAGAACCAAGATCCGCAGCCGCATCGTGGCAAGCGAGGCCATGAACCTGATGTCGGCAGCGTCCAACGTACTCATTATGGGGCACCGCTTTGCAGATCACGACTCCATCGGCTCCAGTATCGGTATGGCGCGCTTTGCGATGCAGTATTGCCCCAAGGTCAATATTGTAGTCAACGTCCACGATACGAACCTGAAGGGCGTATTCCACAAGCTGAGCGGACTGGAAGACTACAAGAATATGTTCATCGACGGTGCCACGGCACAGGATCTGATCACCTCCACCACGCTTCTGATCATCACCGACGTGAACAACGTGCGGCAGTTTGAGGCGCCCGAGCTTTTTGAAAACTGCTCAAACGTGGTGATCATCGACCACCACAGACAGAGCGCAGAATTTGCCGTAAAGCCCAAAATCACCTACATCGAGCCCAGCGCCTCCAGCGCAAGCGAGCTGGTTTGTGAAATGCTGGAGCAGCAGCTCCCTCCCGGAAGTCTCCTCAAGGAGGAGGCAGAGCTTCTCTTTGCGGGAATGATTCTGGATACCAAGCAGTTTGCCAACAACACCGGCCCCAGAACCTTTGCTGCGGCACACTTCCTCCGTTCCGAGGGAGCCAATCCCGCAGAGGCACAGATGCTCTTCCGCTCGGGGCTTGAGGATTTCAAGCGTGAAATCAAATATGAGGCGAACGCCTTCATTTACCGCGAGATCATCGCATTTTCCTACATCGAGGAAAATGCCACGCAGGAGGACAAGATCGCCGCTTCCAAGGCGGCAGACCGTCTCCTTTCCCTGGAGGGAATTTTGGCAAGCTTCGTGCTTTGCCGCATTGATCGCACCGTTCACATTTCCGCCCGCTCCTCGGGTACGGTGAACGTTCAACTCATCACCGAAAAGTTGCACGGTGGCGGACACTTTGATATGGCAGGGGCTCAGGTCAAGGATGCCACCATCAAGGAGACCTTCGTCCAGCTGAAGGCCGCCATCGACGAATACCTCAACGAAGCATAAAAGGAGAATGAAAAAATGAAAGTCGTACTGAAAAGTGACGTAAAGGGCCAAGGGAAAAAGGGACAGATCGTGAACGTTTCCGACGGTTACGCTCGGAACTTCCTCTTCCCCAAGGGACTTGCGGCTCCCGCCGATGCCAAGGCAGAAAACGAATTGAAGAATCAGATCTCCTCTCAGGAGTACAAGGCCAAGGTGGATCTGGAAAACGCAAAAGCGATGAAGGAGGCTCTGGAGAAGATCTCCGTAATCGCAAAGGCCAGCGCCGGCACCGACGGAAAAATCTACGGCAGCATCACCAATGCACACGTGTCCGAGCTTCTGGATGCCCAGCACAAGATCCGCATTGACAAAAGGAAGATCAGCCTTGAGCCGATCAAAAACTACGGTACCTTCCACGCAGACGTAAAGCTTTCCTCCGGGGTCAGCGCAACCCTGAAGGTAGTCGTGGAGGAGTAAAAAAGGAACGACGATGGATAACAACACCTCCCCCTCCATAAGTGCCATCCTTGGCAGACAGCTCCCCTACTCCGTCGAGAACGAGCAGGCGCTTTTAGGGGCTTTGATCCTGGACAGTGAGCGTTTGGGTGACGTATCCTCCGTACTCAATTCTCAGGATTTTTACATTGATAAACACCGCAGCATCTACTCCGCACTGATCGACCTTTCTCTTCAGAACCGCGGGGTGGACGTAGTCACGCTATTGTCTCTTTTGGTGCAAAAGGGCGTTTACACCGAGGAATCCGGTGCCTCGTACATCCGCCAGCTTGCGGAAAACGTGCCGAGTCTTTCCAACATTATGGACTATGCGGCCATCATCCGCGAGAAGTCTATGCTTCGCCGCTTGATTCAGGCCGCAGAGGAGATCATGGAGGATGCCTATGCCCAGCAGGGCGAGACCACCAGAATCATCGACAGCGCTCAGCAGAAGATCTTTGATCTCACCAAGGACGTAGCCAAGCAGGACTTTACCAAGATCGACGAGATCATTCAGCAGTTTTACGTTGAGCTCAAGGAGCTCAGCAGCGGGGACCAGAATACCAAGACCATCAAAACCTACTTCGGCGACCTTGACCGTGTGCTGGTGGGCATGAACCCCGGTGACCTGATTCTGGTGGGTGCCCGCCCCGGTATGGGTAAGACCAGCTTTGTGATGAACATCGCCTCCGAGGTTGCAAAAAGAAGACGGGACAAGTCCGTCGCCATCTTCTCTATGGAAATGTCCAAGACGCAGCTCGCCTCCCGTCTGCTCTCCTCCGAGGGACGTATCGAGAGTCGCAAGCTCCGCGACGGGCAGCTTGAGGAGGAGGATCTGGCAAAGCTTGCGGAGGCAGCGGTCGCCCTTTCCCAAACGAATATTTATATTGACGAATCCGGTAACCTCTCCCCCGTGGCAATGCGCACAAAGCTCCGCAGAATCCCGAACCTTGGTCTTGTGGTGGTAGACTACCTCCAGCTGATGACCTCGGACGATTCCAAGGCCAAGGAGAACCGTACCCGTGAGGTGGGTGACATCACCAGAAACCTCAAAATTATGGCAAAGGATCTGGGATGTCCCATCATCCTTTGCTCCCAGCTTTCCCGTATTTCCCCTCAAAGAGAGGACAAGCGCCCTCAGCTGACGGACCTGCGTGAATCCGGTGCCATCGAGCAGGACGCCGACGTGGTGCTCTTCCTTCACAGAGAGTTTTATTATAATCACGAC
>JAFVYT010000046.1 GCA_017508505.1 Clostridia bacterium | reverse complement strand
TTCGCCACAGAGGGGTTGTTTGATTTTTGTGTCAAAGCCGCACTCTTTTCCGAGCAAAACAAAAAGGGGCGCGTTGCCCCCTTTGCCGACGTACCCCTCAATGATTTTCTGTCCCGACTTCCCTTTCGCCTGACGGGGGCACAAAAAAGAGTGCTGGAGGAAATCCGAGGAGATCTGGTGGGGGAAACCGACGTTGCCCCCATGAACCGACTGATTCAAGGGGACGTAGGCTCAGGCAAGACCGTGGTCGCAGCCGCAGCAGCCTATCTTACGGCAAAAAACCGACGAAGCACCCTATTTATGGCCCCCACGGAAATTTTGGCCCGTCAGCATTACGCCTCCCTCACGAAGCTCTTTTCCCATACGGACGTTCCCGTTTTTCTGCTCACCGGCTCCACCCCGAAAAAGGAGCGGGAGGCAATCTTTTCCGCAACCACAACCAAGATCCCCTACGTTCTCGTAGGCACGCACGCCCTGACCGAGGAGGGAGCAAGGTGTGAAAACGTAGCCCTTGCCATCACCGACGAGCAGCATCGCTTTGGGGTGCGCCAGCGAAACCTTTTGGGAGAAAAGGGCGGAGCGGTACACTCCCTTGTGATGAGCGCGACGCCCATTCCCCGTAGCCTTGCGATGTTTTTGTATGCCAAGGGAAGCATTTCCGTCATCGACGAATTGCCCCCGGGAAGACAAAGGGTCGAAACCCTTTACGTAGGCGAGGATAAGCTTCCAAGGATCTACGGCTTTCTGAAGGATACGGTGGCAAAGGGGCATCAGGCCTATATCGTATGTCCCCTGATCTGCGACGAAGAGGGAGAGAGTCCTTTGCAGTCCGCCGAGGAGGAATATGCCGAGATTCAAAAGGCCCTTCCCGGGATCGAATGCGCTCTTCTCCACGGAAAAATGAAAAATGAAGAAAAAAATCGGGTGATGGAGTCCTTCCAGAGCGGGGAAACCAAAATTCTCGTCTCCACCACGGTGATCGAGGTAGGGGTCGACGTTCCCAACGCCACGGTGATGGTGATCCGCAACGCGGAGCGCTTCGGCCTTTCTCAGCTCCACCAGCTGCGAGGCAGAGTGGGGCGAGGCAAGGAGAAGTCCTTCTGCGTGCTCGTCTCCTCTCATTCCGGTCAGACGGCCAGAGAACGGCTTCGGAAGCTTTGCGACTGTCACGACGGCTTTGAGCTGGCAGAGTTTGACCTGAAGACCCGCGGCCCCGGTGAATTTTTCGGTACGAGGCAGTCGGGCTTTGGAGGGATGGATCTTTCCGACGCCATTTCCACTCCCCTTCTTGCAAGGGTCACGGAGGCGGCAAGGGAATTCATCCGCATTTCCCCACCCGAGGCTTTGCGTGCGTATGAAATGCAGACGCGACTCAACTAAGGTTCATTAAAATTTGGCATTTTAAAATAAAGGAAATAAAAAAAGGAGAATATTATGTTAACATCCATTCTGGAAAAGCTCGGAGTCTTTATCACCGACGGAGGACTCAAGCTTCTCGGGTCCATTGCACTTTTTCTGATCTGCTGGAAGCTCATCGGCTTTCTCATCAATCTGTTGAAGAAGGACAAGCGCTTCGGAAAAATCGACGCAGGCGCACAGAACTTCCTTCTGACCTGCATCTCCATCGTTCTGAAGGTGCTTTTGGTGCTTACCGTTGCGGCAAATCTCGGCGTGCCTATGACCAACGTAGCGGCTGTGGTGGCCTCCTGCGGACTCGCAGTAGGTCTTGCTCTGCAGGGGAGCCTCTCCAACTTCGCAGGCGGCATTATGATTTTGGTATTCCACCCCTTCCGCGTAGGAGACTTCATTGAGTCCGGCGGAAAGGAGGGCACCGTCAAGACCGTTTCCCTGCTTTCCACCAAGATTACCACCCCCGATAACAAGGACGTGATTATCCCCAACGGCGCCCTCATCAACTCCGTCATTACCAATTACTCCACCGAGCCCCATCGCCGCGTTGATTTGGAATTTTCCGTCGCCCTCGGTACCGACACCGATCGGGTCAAGAAGATCCTGCACATTCTTGCGGACAAGCACGAATTGGTCCTGGAGGATCCCGCTCCCGTAGCAAGAATGGTGCGCAACGAGGCCACCGCACACGTCTTTGCCCTCCGCGTTTGGTGCAAGAGTGAGGACTACTGGACCGTTCGCTTCGATCTGCTCGAGCAGGTAAAGGATGCCTTTGAGAAGCTGGAAATCAAGGTTCCCTGCCCCAAGATGAACGTCAGCGTAGAGGCCGACAAATAAGACCGATTACGATGAATTGTCAAACTAAGTGCAACACTCTGCAAGACAAAGATCAAACAAATCAATAGGTTTTTTAAAGCCTAACACTTTCTTGGGCCTGGCGTTGATCAACGCCAGGTTCTTTTTTAATGTTGTAGGACTAACTCTGGAAAGGTTTCTACCCTTAGGGTAGAATTCACGGAGTAAGCCGTTGAGGTTTTCATTGGTGCCTTTCTGCCAAGCGCAATATGGATCAGCAAAGTAAACGTTGCAATTAAG
>JAFVYT010000045.1 GCA_017508505.1 Clostridia bacterium | reverse complement strand
TTTTTGGCAGGGATGGCGAGATTTGAACTCACGAGTGCCAGAGTCAAAGTCTGGTGCCTTAACCGCTTGGCTACATCCCTATTTGAACTTTAGTATTATAGCGGATTTTTCGGGGCTTGTCAACCTTCTTTTTTCCGTCAGCCCATACGAAAGACTTTCGAAGTAAAGCATATTGCTTTTTTTCTTTTTTCGGGATAAAATGAGTCAAAGATGATTTCGGGAGAGTTTTATGAAAACCTTTAACATTCTGGATTACGGGGCGCACATCAGCGACCGACCCCAAACAAAAAAGATCCAGGCGGCGCTGGACGATTGCTTCTTGGCAGGAGGTGGACGGGTGGTGATCCCCTGCGGGATCTACGTGACGGGAGGCCTTCGGCTTCGCTCGAACACAGAGCTTTATCTGGAAAGCGGAGCGATCCTGAAGGGAAGCCTCGATCCGGAGGATTATCTTGCCTTTTTGGAGGATACCATCGAGCCCGTGACCCTTGAGCCCATCGGTAACACCCCACAAACCGGGCGCTCCGCCGTTTCCACCAGCCGTTGGTGCAACGGGCTGATTCGTGCTCTGGATGCAGAGAACATCGCCGTGGTGGGTGAGAAGGGCTCCTACATCGACGGCTCCAACGTATTTGACGAAGAGGGAGAGGAGGGCTATCGCGGCCCCCACGGGATGAGTATGTGGCGCTGTAAGGGAATCCGCCTTGAGGGGTACACCTTCCTGAACAGCTCCAACTGGTGCCACGCCATCTTCCAAAGCCGTGATATTTTGGTCAAGGGCATCACCGTCTACGGAGGCCACGACGGAGTGGACGTGCGCACCTGCGACAACGTGGTGGTGGAGGATTGCGTTTTCCGCGTAGGGGACGACGCCGTCGCGGGCTTTGACAACCACGACGTGGTGGTGAGAAATTGCGTTCTGGACACGGCCTGTCAGGCGGTGCGCTTCGGGGGAAACTGCGTTCTCATCGAAAACTGCAGCTCCACCGCCGAGCCCCTCCCCTTCGGCTTTCGCGGGCGTATGAGCCCAGAGGAAAAGCGGGCCAACCGTATGACGGGAGAAGCAGACCGCCACGAAATGACGGTGCCCTTCAGCTATTACTGCGATTTTCGCGCCACCCTGCGTCGCCCTGCGGAAAAGATAAAAATCAGGAATTGCCATTTCGGCAAAGCCAAGGAGCTGATCCGTGTGGAGTTTGACGGTCTGCACCGCTGGTGCTGTAACCGCCCCATGCGGGAGATGGTGATGGAAGACTGCTCCGTGCGGGGGCTCATCCGTGCGGGAATGCTCTGGGGCTCCGAGGAGGAGAGGGTTAATTGCACGTTCCGCAATATGGTCATCGGAGCGGGAGAGGATAAAACAAACGAGGTGCTCTTCGTAGCGGGAAATTTTGAGAGGATCGTGTTTGAAAACGTCACCTTCGAGGGATACGGGGAGCCGACGATCTACGTTGCCACCGAGGGTGAGATCCTGCAGACCGGGTGCAACAAGACCATCCGCGTGGTCAAGACCACCTTGGAGGAATGCCTGCGCACCATCGGTTTCGGTGGTTCGGTAGGGGCGGAAGCACCGATTGTGCTCACGGGTTCTGCCATCGGCTCGAACTTGGGAAGTGCGTTCAAGATGGAGCA
>JAFVYT010000044.1 GCA_017508505.1 Clostridia bacterium | reverse complement strand
GTTCAGTTGGTAGAGCAGCTGATTCGTAATCAGCAGGTCGCGTGTTCAAGTCACGTCACTAGCTCCAAAAAATAAGACAGTCAATAGACTGTCTTATTTTTTTATCCAAGCCGAAGGATCGGTATGGCATCACCCGCAAGGGTGTATGATTTTACCAACGCTCGGGCTTTAAATCTGCGGGCAGGGCATTGGGGTAGGTCTCCCCGTCCAGCTTCAGGAGCCAGTCCTCCTTGGCCCGGGCAAGAAGCTCGGGATCCGTGAGAAACTCATAGCCCGTGCTGGCGAGCACCTTGGCGGCAAAGATCATACCTTTATGGGCGGGGCCGGATTTGCCCTGGGCCACCGTCTGCCAGGAGTGACCGGCTGTGCCTGCGGCAAGGGTAGCCCCGTGGAACCAGCCCGTGGGGCAAACCCAGCTCACGTCGCCCACGTCGGTGGAGGCGGCGCTGGAAGCGTCGGGACAGAGAATGTTCCAATAGGGCTGAGCCAGAAGGGCCTCGCTCTCCTTCCCTGCAAGCTGCTTTGCCTTCTTTTGGAGGCTATCCCGATCCAGATCGGTGATGACCGCCTGAAACTTCTTTCCGTAGGCGATCTCCTCGTCGGTATATGCAATGGGAAGACGGGAGCTCATATGCTCATAGAAGCGGTCGCGGATCACGTCGTTGCCGATGTAGTCCGCATAGGCGGCCACCTGACGGATCTCCACGGTGGTCTGTGTCATCAAGGCGGCACCCCGTGCCACGTCGCAAACGCGATCATACAGCTCCTTTACCTGACCGACCTTGGGAGCACGAATGGCATAGAGCACCTGCGCCTCGGCCTGCACCACGTTGGGAGCGGTGCCGCCGGTATTGGTAACGGCATAGTGGATCCTTGCCTGATCGATCATATGCTCACGCATATAGTTGACACCCACGTTCATCAATTCCACCGCATCCAGAGCAGAACGGCCGAGATGGGGTGCCCCTGCGGCGTGAGAGGCCTTTCCGTGGAAGGTGAAAAAAGCACGGAAGTTGGCAAGGGAGCCGGTCTTATTGATGAAGTGATACGCTCCCGGATGCCAGGTCAGGGCAAGGTCGCAATCGGAAAAGGCACCGTCCCGAACCATAAAGGCCTTACCGCCCGCATTTTCCTCTGCGGGGCAGCCATAGTAGCGAAGGGTGCCGGAGATGCCCTGCTCCTCCATCAGATCCTTTAAGGCAACGGTAGCAAGAACGTCTCCCGCTCCCAAAAGGTTGTGTCCGCAGCCGTGGCCGTCACCGCCCTCCACAATGGGGGTTTGCACGTCGCAGTCCGCCTTCTGAGAAAGGCCGCTGAGGGCGTCGTATTCTCCGAGAAAGCCAATCACGGGCTTGCCGGAGCCGTACTCCGCAACAAAGGCGGTCTCTGCTCCGCCGATCCCCTCGGTGATGCGAAAGCCCTGCTTTTTCAGATATTCGATCTGCACCTTGACCGATCCGAATTCACGAAAGCGTGATTCAGCCAGATCCCAAATGGCGTCGCTGAGCTCGATGGCCTCGGCGCTGTGCGCATCCACCAAGCGGTCGAGAGTTTCACGGTAGTTCATCATAATGCCTCCTAAAAATCATTCTTTTTTATTCTTTAATTGCACAAAAATCCCAAGGACGATCAAAATAAGTCCGAGGATCGCAAAGGGACTCGGGGTCTCCTTTAAGACCAAAAGGTTCCAGACCAGAGAGAGAAAGGGGGTAATATACGCAAGATTGGAGATCCTTGCGGTATTGCCCGACTCCAGCGCGATGGCCCACAATGTCGTAGCAACGCCCATCACAAAAATTCCGTTCCAGGCAAGGCCACCCACTTGACCGAGGGTCAGGTCGAATTCTGCCCCGGTGGCAAGACAAATCACCAAGGACAAAAGGAAGGAAACGAAGCAGCTCACCATCGTGGCAATGCTTTTGTCGTAGCTGTATTTCTGGTTCAAGGCAGTAAAAAGGCCGTAGCTGATCGCCGCAAGGATACAGAACAGCGCCCCCATTAGAGTGTTCGTCTGAAAGCCCAGAAGCCCCTCCCCCGCTACCACCGCAACTCCCAAAAAGGAAAGGGCGATGGCAAGCGACTTGCGGGCGGTCATCCTCTCCCCGATCAGAAGGACCGCAAAGCTCACACTCATAATGGGCCATAGGTAATTGATAATGAAGGCCTGAGAGGCCGCCATCCGAGCCGTCCCCGAATACAAAAAAACGTAATACAGAAAGGTGCCGGGAAGCCCGATCAAGGCGAGGATCCCGTAATCCTTGAGAGAAAGGCGTTTGCACGCCTTTAAATTTCCCCGAAAAAGATTCCAAAGGAAGAGAAAGAGAAAAGCAAACAGAGCGCTGACACACAGCACCTGAAAGCTGTTCATCGCTTCAAGCAGGAGCTTGGAAACGGTGGAAATGGTGGACCAAAGAAAAATGGTGATCCCTGCCAAAAGATAATTCCGTTTCATCTCAGCCCTTACGGTGCCCTTTTAAAGACACCGTCACTCGGAATGGTCGGAGCTACGTAGGTATCGGAATTATAAACGGTAAAGCGGAAGCGAGCCTCGGTGGAAGGATACGGCTCCTGCGAGGAGGATGACGCATAGCCCTCGTCAAACACAAGGAAGGTATACACCGCGTCCTCGTCCCACTCTACTCCCTCAAAGCAAAGACGGTAGAAATTATAGGAAATATTCTTCTTCATGCTGTGATAGGAGACGTTGTAAAAGAGGTCCCCCTCCTCACTGCTTTTCCGCAGGACGAAGGTATAGCCGAGCTCCCCCTCTCCGGGAGGCAGGGCACGGCGGCGGACGCGGGCCGTCAGCTGCAGATTCTCCGTTTTTTCCAGATATACGGGATAATAGACCAATACGGAGCCGTCCTCCTGCCCCTCTGTGGAGGCGTGGATGCGCATTACCTCTGCGGGATAGTGCTCCGCGGCGGCATCGTTCAGAAGAACCATCTTCTCATACTCCGCATCCCCTGAGGTGAAAATGCGAAAAAGAATGATCACCCAAACGATGACGCTGATGATTCCGAAGGAAACCTCCATAATGCGGGTCAGCGGCCAACGGGTCTGCCCCTCGTACCAATCGTATCCGTCGAGCCCCTCCTCGTCGTAGGGGCTTTTTCGCCTGGAAAAAAGCCGGGAAAAGGATAGTTTTTTCAATGCTTGCTCCTTTGTAAGAAAAGGAAGCGGCAGAAATCTGCCGCTTCCTTCCGTTGTCAATTTGCGCTGCCTGCTGCTACGATGGTAGCGAAATCAGCGGGCTTGAGTGCCGCGCCGCCGATGAGGCCGCCGTCGATATTGGGCATTGCCAGAAGATCCGCGCAGTTACCGGCGTTCATAGAGCCGCCGTACTGAATGGTGGTTTCCTCTGCCACGTCCTTGTTAAAGAGAGTGGCAATCAGCTCACGGATGAACTTGCAAACCTCCTCAGCCTGCTCGTTGGTAGCGGTAAGACCGGTACCGATGGCCCAAACGGGCTCGTAGGCGATGACCACGTTTGCCATCTCTTCTGCAGTAAGATCAGCCAGACCAAGGCGGATCTGACGGTCGATGACCTTCTCGGTCACGCCACCCTCTCTCTCCTCGCGGGTCTCGCCGACACAAACGATGACCTTCAGCCCCTTAGCCAGAGCGGCCTTGGTGCGAAGATTTACGGTCTCGTCCGTTTCACCGAAATACTGTCTCCTCTCGGAGTGACCGATAATCACGTAGTCACAGCCTGCCTCAATCAGCATATCTGCGCTGATCTCGCCGGTGAAGGCACCGGACTCCTTCCAGTGGCAGTTCTGTGCACCGAGCTTTACGTTAGAGCCCTCGATGGCCTTCTTGGCAAAGAAGAGATCCACGAAGGGGGGGCAAATCACAACCTCGCACTTTGCACCCTCGATCTGCGCGATGGCAGCGGCGAGCTCAGCGGCCTCGGAAGGGGTCTTATTCATCTTCCAGTTGCCGGCAATAATCGTCTTTCTCATAATACCCTCCTTATTTGTCTTCCAGACAAGCGATACCGGGAAGCTCTTTTCCTTCGAGGAACTCGAGGCTTGCACCACCGCCGGTGGAAATGTGGGTGATCTTATCGGCAAAGCCGAGCTTTTCAATGGCTGCAGTGGAGTCGCCGCCGCCTACGATGGAGATGGCGTCGCTCTCGGCCACGGCCTGCGCCACGGCACGGGTGCCTGCTGCATAGTTCTCAAACTCGGAAACGCCCATGGGTCCGTTCCAGATCACCGTCTTGGCATCCTTCACAGCCTCGGTGTAGAGCTTGATGGTCTCGGGTCCGATGTCAAGACCCATAAATCCGTCGGGAACCTCATTGGAAGCGCAGGTCACGCTCTCGGCATCGTTGTCGAAGGCAGCGCCGCACTTGTTGTCCACGGGGATCAGGAACTTCACGCCCTTTGCCTCAGCCTTTGCGATGAGGTCGAGAGCCAGATCCATCTTATCGTCCTCGCACAGAGAGGTGCCGATCTTGCCGCCCTGAGCCTTCAGGAAGGTGTATGCCATAGCACCGCCGATGATGATGGTGTCAACCTTGTCGATGAGGTTGGTGATCACGCCGATCTTATCGGAAACCTTTGCGCCGCCGAGAATGGCAACGAAGGGATGCTCGGGAGCCTCCAGAGCACCACCCATAAAGGTGATCTCCTTGTCGATGAGCAGGCCGGAAACGGCGGGAATGTAGTGGGAAATGCCCTCGGTAGAGGCGTGTGCGCGGTGTGCGGTACCGAACGCGTCGTTGACGAAGAGGTCAGCCATGGAAGCGAGAGCCTCGGCGAAATCTGCACCGTTCTTCTCTTCTCTTGCGTCGAAGCGAACGTTCTCCAGAAGGACAGCCTCGCCCTCCTTGAGAGCGGCAACCTTAGCCTTTGCGTCCTCACCGATGATATCGGCAGCAAAGGTAACCTTATTTCCAAGATACTCGTTGAGACGGTCTGCAACGGGCTTCAGGGTCAGCTTCTTCTGATCATCGGCGGCCTTGGCAAGATAAGCGGCCTTTGCGGCTGCCTGCTCTGCCTCGGGAAGCTTCTCCACTTCCTTCTTTTCCTTCTTGGTCAGACCGAAGCCTTCGGTGAAAATGTTATGGGGCTTGCCCATATGGGAGCAAAGAATGACCTTTGCGCCGTTGTCAAGCAGGTACTGAATGGTGGGAACAGCGCCGGCGATTCTCTTATCGCTGGTGATCTTGCCATCCTTCATCGGTACGTTGAAATCGCAACGAACGAAAACTCTCTTACCGCGGACTTCAACATCTTTTACAGACTTTTTGTTCATAATAGTATCCCTTTCTTTCCATTTCTTTCCTTCTATCATATCATAAGGTATATTTTTACGCAAGAGATTTTATCCAAAATTTATCAAAATACAAAAGTTTTCAAGCAAAAAATAAAAACCTGTCGCAAAGCGAGTCAGGTTTTATTTCTCTTCACCACGTATCAAATAATCAATGGAAACATTAAAATAATCTGAAAAGCGACACAGCAATTCAATGTCGGGACTTCGTCTTCCATTTTCATAAAAAGAAAGACTCTCCCTACTAATAGATAAGTCCATTGCAACTTTTAACTGGCTATATCCTTTTTTCTTGCGAATAGCCGAAAGCCCCTTCATTTTCATTAAAAATCTCCACTCGTTTTATTTACCCTTGACTTAATTGTAACAATTTGTTACAATTAAAATGTAACAATTTGTTACACATCGACGTAAGGAGAAAAAAAATGAAAAATAAACCAAAAACACCTGTAGAAAAAGAGAAAATTATTGAAAAAGTTCCTTTTTCTCTCAATGAGGAACAGAAAAACACACGTTTGTTTAGCATCAATCTTAAAAACGGAAAAGGATTTTCAAACAAAAATGCCACTCTTGAAAAGTTTAATTTCTGTTTGAAAAATCATTGTATTGGAATCGGCTTTACAGATTTTATTAATAGTGGACTGGAAAATCCGGCTTTGGAAGAATCAAAGAAAACTCTATTGGAAATGCGTAAAGGCGATTTGGTTTGGATCAAACATCCCCAAAAAGATCTGCACTATATTGCCACAATTCAATCGGAAGCATACCCACGTTTTCCAATCCCAGTTTTGAAAAAAATGATTTAAGTTTTTGCTGTGGCTGTGAATTTCAAAAAATCGGCAGTATGAAGAATTTAAAAAGCGCATACGGAGATTTCTTTGATGAATTCCTTTCCGAAAAAGAAATCGAATCGAAGGAACTCGATCCCCATCGTTCGCTTCTCTACGAAATGATGGAAGTCAAAAAACAGGAATCCATCCGCAAAAGAAAAAACTTGTTAATAAAATATCCTCTGCTTGGCGTCATTGGCCTTGTAACACTTGTAGCTCTTGTCATCGGAATCCTTTGTGTTTCCCGCTTTATTCAGCGTAGCCCTTTGGTAGAAGAAATGCCTTCCAAAGTTGCCGGAAAAACATACGTCGACGATGACTTCTATATCTCTTTGGGCGGCTCGATCACCGGTAACGCTTTGATTTTTGACGAAGAAGCAAGCCAATATTTTATTTGGAGCTATACTGTTCCATCCGACTCAAACTCTATTACTTCTTCTCTCTGCATCGGTGAATATTACCCGGTAGAATTTTCTGTCAATCCTTTCGGCAAACACGTTAGTTTAACAGGAAAAGATTTTTATTTTACCGATGAAAATAGTATCACCTGGGGAACAGATACTTACTCTACGGAAAACATTTCTAACCTTTATTTGCATTTGGTAAGCTACCTGGATTCAGAACAAAGCAAAGAGGATGAAAACCGTTCTCTTTTCCAACAGTTAATGCAGAGTTTGGAGCAAAATCAACCCGAACTGAAAACGGCAAAGTATAATTATCATAAAGAATAAGTAAAGCAGCTTGCATTAACCAAACTGGATAAAGCACTGATAACCATTAGAATCTATAACTCTACCGTTTACGATCTGATAGGCGTTTGTATCGTAGACTCAAAGTTGGACGAATACAAAGAGTCGGGCACCACCTACACCTTTACTTTCAACTGTAAGTATCGTCCCAATGCCTATGACATTTATGATTTTTATGATACCGGTACTTTGACTATAAAATTTGATGCGAATACCGAAAAACTGACTCTTTCCGGAGAAGTAGCGGAAGCAATGCAAACATATGCAGTACTGAAATACGGCGATTCTTTCGGCAGTTACTATTATTAAAACACCCTAACAAAAAAACAAAAAATCCCACCGAATACGGTGGGATTTTTATTTTCCGCTTTTTCTTTACTCAGCCTTTGCTTCCTCGGCGGGAGCAGCTTCCTCGGCGGGAGCAGCTTCCTCGGCGGGAGCAGCTTCCTCGGCGGGAGCAGCTTCCTCGGCGGGAGCAGCTTCCTCGGCGGGAGCAG
>JAFVYT010000043.1 GCA_017508505.1 Clostridia bacterium | reverse complement strand
GTTTTTTCATTCATATTTTCGAAGAAAATATATCATAGGCAAAGCCTATATCACTCGTCGTAAGACGAATATCACAGATTTGCATCGCAAATTGATTTCATTGTAGGTTGGGATTATCCCTAAGACCAACCTACTAAAGGGATCCGTCCTGTTTTTTTGTTATGCCTTGGGGCCTGCGGCCTTGATGTTCTCGGGCATATCGGGATACTTCTTCTCGAAGTTCTCGCTGAACTTGGCAGCCAACGCCTTTGCCTGAGCAAGGTATGCGGCCTCATCCTTCCAAAGGTTCTTGGGATTCAGGATCTCAGAGGGAACCTCGGGGCAGGACTTGGGAATGTTGACCTGGAAGATCTCGTCCTTCTCATACTCCACGTCGTCCAGCTTGCCGTCGATGGCGGCGGCAACCATAGCACGGGTAAACTTCAGCTTCATTCTCGGAACCGTGCCTGCAGCACCGCCGCACCAGCCGGTGTTCACCAGAAACACTCTCGCACCGGTCTCGCGGAGCTTCTCACCCAGCATCTCCGCATATACGGAAGCATCCATGGGGAAGAAGGGAGCGCCGAAGAGGGTGGAGAAGGTGGTCACGGGCTCGGTGATGCCTCTCTCGGTACCGGCGAGCTTGGAGGTGTAGCCGGAAACGAAGTGGTACATTGCCGCATTCTCGTCCAAGCGGGAGATGGGAGGCAGTACGCCGAAGGCGTCTGCGGTCAGGAAGATGATGGTCTTGGGGATGCCACCCTTGCCGGAAAGCTCGGCGTTGGGGATGTAGTGGATGGGATAGCCTGCACGGGTGTTCTCCGTCAGAGAGCCGTTCTCGTAATCGGGACATCCCGCCTCGTCGGTCACCACGTTCTCAAGAAGCGTACCGAAGCGGATCGCACGGTAGATCTCAGGCTCGTTCTCCTCCTTCAGACCGATGCACTTGGCGTAGCATCCGCCCTCTACGTTAAACACGCCGTCGGGAGACCAGCCGTGCTCGTCGTCACCGATAAGCATTTTGGCAGGATCAGCAGAAAGGGTGGTCTTGCCTGTGCCGGAAAGTCCGAAGAACACGGTGCTGTTGCCCTTGTCGTCGATGTTTGCGGAGCAGTGCATGGGAAGCACGCCCATCTTGGGAAGCACGTAGTTCATCACGGAGAAGACGCTCTTCTTGATCTCGCCTGCGTATCTGCTGCCGGCGATGAGAACCTCGTGGGTCTCGTAGTTGATGATGATGGCCGCCTCGCTGTGGGTGCCGTCCACCTCGGGAATGCACTGGAAGCCGGGAGCGGCGTAAATGGTGAAGTCGGGAGCAAAGGCCTCAAGCTCCTCCGCGGTGGGACGGATCAGAAGCTGATGGATGAACAGGTTCTGAGAGGCAAGCTCGTTGACAATACGGAACTTCTGGGTATACTTTCTGTCTGCGCCGGCAAGACCGTCGAAGACGTAGAGCTTCTTGTTCTGCAGATAAGCGAGCATCTTACCCTTGATGCTGTTGAAGGCCTCCACAGAGATCGGCACGTTGATCTTACCCCAGTTGATGTCGTCGTGAACGGAGGGAGCATCAACGATAAACTTATCGTCAGGGCTTCTACCCGTATACTTTCCGGTTTCCACCACGAGAGCACCGGTATCCGAAAGGACACCCTCGTGATTCTTCAGCGCTTCCCGAACCAAGTCGCGAACCGCAAGGTTTCTCAGAATTTTACCGTTGCCGGCAATTCCGAGCTCGATGGGTTTCAATTCCATTTTTATCTCCTCCTAAAAACTATAATGGGAAACACTCCCTTTTTACCATTCTACCCCAGATTGCTTCCTGCAATCAAGTGCAAATCGGAACAAAAATCAACATTTTTCAAGAAAAATCAAGAATGGATCATCTTCAGCCGCTTGTGCACGTTTCGCACCCGCGCCGTCTCGTGATTTCCCGCAAACTCTCCGTCTACACACCAGGGAATCGGCTCCCGACAGGAGAACTCGATTTCCTTTCCTCGGAAGAAAAGCACGGACTTATTCTCGTAATTTCCCGAGAGAATCTCCACAGAGAGGTTGGCAAGGTCGGCGGCGTTCTTCACGTTCCGTACCAAAAGCACCTCGTGCATTCCGTCGGACAAATCCACCAGCTCCCGCTTCAGCTTCAAGACGCCCCCGATGGAAAGACTGTTCAAGGCCGCACCGAAGAGAAAATCGTCCTCGTACTCCTTGCCGTCACAAACCACCCGCACCCGATACGGGCGCAGATCCTTGAGCCTTGCAATGGCCTCGGTCACGTAGGCAGCGTGACCCAAAACGTTCTTCAGCTTCTGGTCCGTGGCATAGGCCACGTCCGTAAAAGCACCGAAGGTGGCAACGTAGGTAAAGGTTCGGTCTCCGTTGAAGGAGCCGAAATCCAGAAAGCCCGCCTTTCCCTCCGCCACAAGCCTTGCGGCCGCGGAAAGATTCTTCGGAATTCCAAGGGATCCTGCAAAGTCGTTTGTGGTACCGCAGGGCAAAAAGCCGATAGCACCCGTAAAGCCGATGCGAAGAGCCCCGGTCACCACCTCGTTCAAGGTGCCGTCCCCGCCGCAGGCCACGATCACGTCGTACTCTCTGCCGGAATACACCACCGCGCGGGTGGCGTCCGACTGACAGCGGGTCACGTGCACCGTCACCGTAAAGTCAGCCTCACAAAAGATCTTGCAAATACCCAGAAGCTCATTTTTTGCGCGCATCTTCCCCGCGTAGGGATTGACGATCAAAAGGAGCTTTTTCTTCATGGGTTTACTTCACCAGAATTCCTTCGATTTTCTTTTCAAAAGCCTCACACTCGTCCGTATGAACGGTCATCGTGATGGGATTGAGCAGATCCAGAGAGAAAATGCCCATAATGGACTTGGCATCCACCACGTATCTTCCGCTTGCAAGATCCACGTCAAAATCACACGCAGTCACGGTGTTGACGAAGTTTCTCACGTCCTCAATGGTATTCAGCTTGATCTTATATTCTTTCATCCTTTTTTCCTCCTTTTTTCAGATGAATTTGAAAATATTATAGCCCCTCACTTCTATCTAGTCAAGAAACGAAGGCAAACTTTCCTTTATTCTGCCCAAAAATTCACAAAAAGTAGCATTTTATCCTTGCAATCAAAGCCCTTTTGGAGTACAATAGGGTGATACTCTATGCAAGGATGGGATCCCTATGAAACGAATCGCGATCATCGGCGGCGGCGCCGCCGGGCTGATGGCCGCCGCCTGTGCGGGCGAAGGCTTCGGCGGGAGTGTCGTCCTGTATGAAAAAAATCCCCTTTGCGGCAAGAAGCTTGCCATCACGGGAAAGGGCAGGTGCAACCTGACCAATACCGCCCCCCTTCGGGACTATTCGGATTTTGTCCCGAGAGGAGAAAGATTTCTCCGCACCGCGCTCTACGCCTTTTCTCCCGAGGACGTGTGCCGCTTCTTCGAGGCCGCGGGCGTCCCTTTGAAAACGGAGCGTGGCGGGCGCGTCTTCCCCGTCTCGGACAAGGCTCGCGACGTGGTAGAGGCTCTGACGAAAAAAGTCCTCTCCCTGACTGCCGTCACCCTGAAAAAGGAGGCGGTTCTCTCTCTTGAGAAAAAGGACGGCTCCTTCCTTCTGGGCACCCCGTCCGGCAAGGAAGCCTTCGACCGTGTCCTCATCGCCACGGGCGGTGCCTCCTACCCGGGCACCGGCTCCACGGGAGACGGCTATCGCTTTGCCACCGCCCTCGGCCACACGGTCTCGTCCCCCCTTCCCTCCCTGATCCCTCTGGTCATAAAGGAGCCCTTCTGCGCCGACTGCATGGGTCTTTCCCTGAAGAATACGGCAATCCGTCTGGAAACGGAAAGCGGAAAAAAGGTCTACGAGGATTTCGGAGAAATGCTCTTTACCCACTTCGGGGTATCGGGACCGACGGTACTTTCCGCCTCGGCCTATCTCGATTTTGAAAAAGAGCCGCGCTATCGGCTCTGTCTTGACTTAAAGCCCGCCCTTTCAAGGGAGGAATTGGATAAACGGCTTCTCTCCGACTTCGAGGAAAACCGCAACCGCGACCTGGTCGACGGGCTGGATCGCCTCCTGCCCCAAAAGCTCATCCGCCCCCTCATCGCGCTGGCACAGCTTGACGAAAGAAAAAAGATTCACCTGATCACCAAGGCCGAGCGGCTCCGCCTGCTGGACACCCTCAAGCGCCTGCCCCTCACGGTCACGGGGACCCGTCCCCTCAAGGAGGCCATCGTCACCCGCGGCGGCGTCTGTCTCAAGGAGATCGACCCCCGCACCATGGAATCCAAACTCGTCCCCGGGCTCTTTTTTGCGGGGGAGGTGCTGGATGCCGATGCTCTGACGGGAGGCTTTAATCTGCAGATCGCCTTTTCCACGGGGCATCTGGCAGGACTTCATCTTACGGAGGAACCATGAACGCACCCATCGAAACGGGCATCGCTTACCGTTGCCGATTTGAAAAATGCGGCCCCATCCGCTTCATCTCCCATTTGGATCTGACCCGCGCCTTTCATCGGGCCTTTTCCCGTGCCGAGATCCCGCTGAAATTCAGCGAGGGCTTCTCCCCACATCCGAAATTCTCCTTTGCCCTACCCCTTTCCGTGGGGACGGAAAGCACAGTGGAGCTGGCGGACTTCACTCTGAAAGCGGGCTTTACGGCCACCGAGGAGGAGATACGCGACCGTCTGCAGGCGCAAATGCCCGCAGGGATCCGCATCCTCGGGATATTCCCTCAAGGAGCCAAGTTTTCCGAAATCGCCTTTGCGGATTATCGGGTACTGCTTCCCGGGATGCGGCCCGAGGCTATTTTTGCGGCAAACCGCGCGCTGGAGGGCGAGCTCGTCGTAAAGAAGAAGAACAAAAAGGGCAAGTGGGTGGAAAAGGAGATCTCCCAAGGCATCCGCAGCATCCGCTTTGAAGAAACGCCTGAGGGCGTTGTGATGTACGCCACCCTCTCCGCCGCAGGAGAGGCGTATCTGAAGCCGGAAACGGTTTTGGATGTGCTCGCCGAAAGGCTTCCGGAGGAGAGCTTTGCTCAACGCAGGATCCTGCGCTTTGGCATTTACCTTTCGGATATGACCCCCTTTTAATATCAAACCGAAACCGAATACGGAGGAAATAAAATGGCAAACAAAGAAAACAATCAGATTTTGGAAGAAATCACCCCCATGGACGTGGACTTTGCCAAATGGTACACCGACATCTGCAAAAAGGCGGAATTGGTAGAGTACACCAGCGTCAAGGGCTGTATGGTCATTCGCCCCTACGGCTACGCCATTTGGGAGAACATTCAGCGCCTGCTGGATGGGTATTTTAAGGCCACGGGCCACGAAAACGTCTGTCTGCCCATGTTCATCCCCGAGTCCCTTCTGCAGAAGGAGAAGGACCACGTAGAGGGCTTTGCCCCCGAGGTGGCGTGGGTCACCCACGGCGGCAGCGAAAAGCTGGAGGACCGCCTTTGCGTGCGTCCCACCTCCGAGACGCTGTTCTGCGAGCACTACGCCAACATCGTCCACTCCTACCGCGACCTGCCCAAGCTCTACAATCAGTGGGTCAGCGTGGTACGCTGGGAAAAGACCACCCGTCCCTTCCTGCGCTCCCGCGAGTTCCTGTGGCAGGAGGGCCACACCATTCACGAGACCGCCGAGGAGGCTCTGGCCGAGACGGAAAAGATGCTGAACATCTATGCCGACTTCTGCGAGAAGGATCTCGCCATCCCCGTGGTCAAGGGAAAGAAGACCGAGAGTGACAAATTTGCGGGTGCCGTCGCCACCTACGCCATCGAGGCGCTGATGCACGACGGTAAGGCTCTGCAGGCAGGCACCTCCCACTTCTTCGGAGACGGCTTCGCCCGTGCCTTCGACATTCAGTACACCTCCCGCGAAAACAAGAAGGAGTATCCCTTCCAGACCTCTTGGGGTGTGACCACCCGTCTGATCGGCGCCATCATTATGACCCACGGCGACAACAAGGGTCTCGTGCTCCCTCCCAGAGTCGCGCCCATTCAAACCGTCATCGTTCCCATTGCCCAGCACAAGCCCGGGGTTCTGGAAAAGGCCGCCGAGGTAAAGGCAATGCTGGAAAAGAGCTTCCGCGTCAAGCTGGACGATTCCTCCAACTCCCCCGGATGGAAGTTTGCCGAATATGAAATGAAGGGTGTTCCCGTACGCTTGGAGATCGGCCCCCGTGACATCGAAAACGGCGTCTGCGTCTTGGTGCTCCGTCACAACGGCGAAAAGAAGGTCGTCAAGCTCGAGGAGCTGGAGACCGAGCTTGCCAAGGCACTGGAGGAGGTCAACGTAGGCCTCTATGAGAAGGCTCTCAAGAACCGCGAGGACAGAACCTACACCTGCCTGACGCTCGACGAGATCAAGACTGCTTTGGAAAAGAACGGCCCCGGCTTTGTCCGTGCCGCCTGGTGCGGAGACGAGGAATGCGAGGACAAGGTCAAGGAAATGACCGGTGTCGGCAGCCGCTGTATGCCCCTGAACGATCAGGAAAACGTCAGCGGAAAATGCGTCTGTTGCGGAAAAGAGGCAAAGCATATGGTGCTTTGGGGCATCGCATACTAAAAAACAGAAAAAGGAAAAAGGCGACGCTCGTCGCCTTTTTCTTTTTTACCTCTCCTTGCCCGTGCGGAATACCCGTCTCAGGATCTCCTTCAAAAAGCGCGGAGAACGAAACACGATGATCCTCATACCGCTCTGCCTCCTCCCATCAGCATTTGGAAAATAGAATGCCCGCCGTTACGATGACCCCTGCCTCCAGGACAATCAGAACCGACTCCGGCAGAAAGCACGCCGTCAGTATCCCGAGGCCAAAGCTCATCACACAGATGCCGACGCTTACGGATCTTGACATCAAAACCACTCCCCATCATTTCGATTTCTGTACCATCCTATGCAAAAATTTTCAAATGTTTCCCGATTCTTTCCCTTTTTTCTTCCTCATACAATTTCTTGAGGTGAAAGATATGAAAAAAGCAAAAGCAATTCCTCCCGCCGAGCCCCGTTTCCCAACGGGACGCCGCCTGACGGGAAAGTTTCAAGGGAAAAGCACCGTCGCCTACTCCGTTTTCCTGCCCGAGGGGGCCACAAAGGAGGACTCCCTTCTTCTTTCCCGCCTGCAGGAGGCCTTCCTCGCTTTTTTGGAAAAGGAAAGCTGCAAGGAAAAAAGCAAGGTCTTCTTCGGCGGCCTGATTTCAGAGCGAAGCGAAGGGGAGCTTCTCCTCCTTGCCGCCTTTTGTCCCTTCGAGGAGCGCCGCTTTTTCCCCTTTGCACGGATTTTTTTGGACGAAGAGGGACGCATTGCGTCCCTCGTGCGGCTTCGGGAGAAGGAGCACCCTACCCCCGATCGTCCCAATCGTCCCTTGCCCAAGGACAGTCCGCGGGCCAAGGGCTCCGCACCGGCTCCGCCGAAGCGGGCACGGCCTCGGAAGCGCGCCCCTCAACAAGGGGCAAGCACCCGGCATTGACCCCGTCGGAAATGGCCGCCAGTCGGGTGCGGGTGGCATTTCCCACCACCCCATCCGCCGAAAGCCCGAAGATGCGCTGGAAGGTGATCACAGCCTGCTCCGTTCTTCTGCCATAGCTTCCGTCTGCGGCAATTAAGGGGATCACCCGGACGGCACGGCGTACGTTTCGAAGCCTGTCCTGCACAAGGCGTACGTCCCCTCCGGAGGAACCAAAGCGCAAGAGCCGACCCGTCTCCACCGCACCGTTGTCCAAGCACCCCGAGGCAACGGAGCCAAAGACCCGCCCGAGGGCCTCCCAGGTCTCCCGCCCTACCACGCCGTCCACCCCAAGGCCGAAGAGTCGCTGGAATTCCCGCACGGCGCTTCTCGTGGCCGTACCGAAGATCCCATCCTCCGACACCCGCGGAATCGTGACGAAAACGGGGCGGATGCGATCGAGGAGCATCTGCACGTACAGGGTGTCGTTCCCCGAGGAGCCAAGGCGCACGGGCGTCCCCGGGTAGGGGCGGATGGTCAATTCTCCCCCCTCGGTCACGTCGAGATAAACACCCACCACGCGGTTCCACGTGTTTTCTCCCACCACCCCGTCCTCAAAGAGGCCGTAGTATTTCTGGAAGGCACGTACTGCCTGCTCCGTGCTTCTGCCAAAGCGCCCGTCGATGGCAAGATCCCGCAAAAAGGGATTGAAGGCGGCGATGGTCTTTAAGTAAAACTGCAGGTTCTGCACCGATGTCCCCGTATCGCCGAAGCGCAGAATCCCGGGGAAGGTGTTGTCGTCGTATTGGGGCCGCTCTCCCTCGCTGTTGAGCTCTGCCAGCTTTTTCACCGCCACGTAGATGTAGGAAATGCGATACCAGGTGCTCTTGCCCACCACGCCGTCCACGCTCAGATCAAAGATCCGCTGGAAGGCACGCACCGCCGCCTCCGTCTCCGAGCCGAAAATGCCGTCCACCCGTGTGATGGCGGGAATGGAGGGGTAATTGACCCGAATGCGATTGAGCTGCTGTTGAATGGTGCGCACCGCCGCACCGGAGGAGCCGCGGCGCAGGGGCGTGCCGGGGTAGGAGGCCTCAATGGCGCGGATGTCGTTTGTCTCCGCGATCTCCACGTTTCCGTAATAGAACTGCAGAATTTCCTCCACGCTCAACCCCTCGTTTGCCAGGGTCACCGTTCCCCATTGGGAAAGTCCCGCGCAAGTGACGGTGGTGCCGTTACAGTATTCCGCAAAGAAGGGATCGATCCGTCCGGGACGGCGTATGTATTCGTTGAAGATCTCATCCACGATGCGGGATACACTGTCGAACACGTTTCTGCCGTAGACGTAATACTGGTCGTAGGCGGTGGAATTGGTGATGTTGAAATTATACCCGCGGGAGGGGTACCACTCCGTAAAGATGCGGTTCAGGGCAAAGGAGATCTGACAGAGAATGTTGGCCTGCAGGCTCCGCTCCGGCCAGGTGGGGTAGATCTCGCTGGAGGCCACGTTTTTGATGTAATCCACAAAGGGAACCGAGACGTTTGCCGCCGAGGAGGCGGGAGGCCCCAGATGCACCGTAATGCGGGAGGGGATAAAGACCCGCGTCAGAACCCGCTCGGCATCCGTAGGCGCCTCGGGGGTTCGCTCTCTGCCCTGCCGCAAGCTGTGGGGCGGCACCTGCACCTCAATCACCTCGTCCTCACTTTGGCCTCGGGGGATGAGTTCCACGGGAAGATGACTCCCTTCCCCCTCGAAGATCTGTACCCCGCGAATCAAAAAGCTGTAAAAGCCCGGAGCCTCCACCAAAACGTCATAGGTCTCGTAGGGCTGCTCCTCCCCCTCGGGGATCAGGGAAAGTGCGCGAGAGGGGGCAAAAAGGGAAAAGGGTCGGGACACCGATCCGTTTTCCGACGTCAGGCGATCCTCTCCAAGAAGCTCCCCGTTCACGGAAAAAACCTGCACCCGCGCACTCTCAGCAGGAAATGCACTGTCCGCAGTGCGTACCGTAACGATCAAATTTCCTTCCGGCATAAACCATACTCCTTTCGATCTCATACCGTTTTTCCTATTTTATGCTTTGGCAGGATTTTGGTGAAAGAAGGAGCCTCTTGATTGACAAATTTTAAAAAAAATGCTACACTTGACGGGAAATCAAACAGAAAAGAGGATCCCGCCTTGGCTTCCGGAAGAACCGTTGACGTCCGCAGTATCGTCTACTCCGCCGCGTGCTTGGCGCTGTGCGTTGTTTTGCCCTTCTTAACGGGCGGTAGCGCCGCTCTCGGTACGAAATTCTCCCCTATGCACTTTCCCGTGCTCCTGTGCGGGTTCATCGCAGGCCCCCTTTGGGGCGGCGTGGTCGGGGGGCTCGCTCCCTTCGTGCGCTTTCTTGTGGCGGGAGCCCCCGCCATTTATCCCATGGGCATTCGAATGGCCGCCGAGCTCTGCGTTTACGGCATCGCCGCAGGCCTCTTTTATCGGTACCTGCCCAAGAAGCCCTTCGGTATCTACGTTTCCCTCATCTGCGCCCAGCTCTTCGGCAGACTCGCCTGGGGTGCCGTGCAGTTTTTCCTCAGCGTGTTCGACAAGTCCAATTCCTTTTATTTTGAAATGATCGTAGCGCAAACCGTGACCCCCGCCCTCCCGGGCATCGTCCTGCAGCTGATTCTCATCCCCCCCATCGTCATCGCGATGCAGCGGGCAAGGTTCATCTCCAAATACTAAAAAAAACGGCTCTTTCGAGCCGTTTTTTTCGTTATTGGTTTTTCATCTTTGCAAAATAGTCGGTGCGGACAATGCTTTGGTTCATCAAAAGTCTCTTTTCGATCTCTTCGGCCCGCCGGCGGGAAAGGGGTGTGGGGACGGATTCGTCTACGTTAAAATAGGTCTCCCCGTCGTACCAGGAGCCGTTTTCGAACACGGTATATCCCTCCCCGTCGGAAAAGGCGTCTCTGCCGAAATAGTGCCGCCCGTCGTAAGGAAGGTCGAATAGGTTGACCACGGTAGGAAGAATATCGTAGGAGGCGACCGCCGACGTGACCGTCGTTGGGGTCAAGGCGGGAGAATGGATCACAAAGGGTACGCAGGACATCAGATTCGGGTCGGAGGTGCCCTTGCACTCCGCAAGAAGCTCCTTGTCCGTCAAATAGTGATCGTAATGATCGGAATAGAAGATGAGGACCGTATCCTCCAGTCTTCCCTCCTTTTCCAGACGGGTGTAAAGAGCGCGGAGGAACTCGTCCGTTTCCCGTGCGTGGCAAAGCGCCCACAGGTACTCCTCCTTCGCCTCGGGGAGCGCCGCACGGATCTCGTCGTAGTAGCGCTGTACCTCGGTGGAATCCGCTCGGTAGGGTCCGTGACCCGAATACGTGATGAGAAAGGAGAAGAAGCGCTCGTCCTTCACGAACATTTCATACCCCGCCATCAGATCCGTATCCAGATCCACGTTTTCCATTCCCATTGCGGCTCCGGTGTTGTAGGCCTCGTAGCCCCAATTGGTATGCACCTCACCGCGGTTGTAGATCCCGGGGTTGCTTCGGTGGTAGCTCTCCGCCGCATACCCCGCCTCACGGAAGAGATTTGCCATAGCATAAGGATATCGGTTTTCGGAAAAATGCGCAAAGGTAGAGTTAACAGGAGGCACGATACCGCAATTCACGATCAATTCCGTATTGAAGGTGGCGGCGGTGGAAAGGAACTTCGGCGTGTAAAAATTGGAGAAATTCACACTCCTCTCTCGCAATTCGGAAAAGAAGGGCATTGCCGTGGGATTGACCATCCACGTGTCGATGGACTCCATTTGAATCAAAATCAGATTCTTTCCCTTCAAGACCCCCGTCATTTCGTTATCCGCATCGGGGATTCTTCCCTCGTAATATGCCTCGATCTCGGCGGTGGAAACCTGATTGAACAGACCGTCCAGACCTGTAAAGATGCTCAGATCCCGAAAGGTATATTGATAGAGGCCCAGCATATGCAGGCACTTGTTCGTATCCGTAAAAGCCCCATTGACGTCTGCAGGGGAAAGGGCGGCGGCGTCCCCGTCCCAGGTCATCACCTCGTCCCCCTCGGTGATGTACACTCCGTGGCAAACGAGATTTCCCGCAATCCCGAGAACGAGCACCCCTCCTGCAAGCCCCAAAGAAAGGGGCGTATACCGCGTCTTCGGCAAAAGAATCGCAGAAAGGATCGCAAGTCCCAAGCAAAAAAGAAGCAATGCGATATACTTTTTCGGAATAGAAAAATAGGACCAGTCGAAAAAGTCCGCCCCGTCCCCCGCAAAGACCACGGCAGACAGCGTGAAGAAATCTCCGAACAGACTGTACAAAAAGGCGTGCACCACCGTAAAGATCCCATAAACGGAAAAGACGGCGATCTGATAGATCCTTGCCCCGAGCCGCGGCAGGAAAAAGGGAACGGCAGAAAGAATCGCGATCCAGCTTAGGGTAAAGAAGAGAGGCACCTCCCCCCCGAGAGGCGAGGTATCGGCTTGAAAATAGATCCCCCGAAAGCCAAGATCCAAAAGAAGAAGAGAAAGGGCAAACAGCGCGGCGGCAACGGCACGACGCAGAAGCGGTCTCTCTTCCCCGAGCAAAAGCGCTTGCGTTCTCTTCCAAAAGCCACCAAATCCTTTTTTCCGTTCCATTCCATATCCCTCCTCTTTTTTTCTTATCCTATCACAAAAACCGAAAAAACGCAAGCATCGCCACCCACTCCGGAAAAAAGTCTCCTTCGGGAGGGAGCGACAAACGACGCTTGAATGCTCTCCCCCCTTTTGCTCTCCGAAAATAAAAGGGATCCGCAGCGTGTGCTACGGATCCCTTTGCCGTAAGCCAAAAAGGGCTATCTGCCATTTTTATTCGCTGGCGAGCATTCCCTCGTACACCACAAGGCGTGAGCCGTTTCCGAGCTGTGCCTCGATCTTGATGGTGTGTCCCCCTGCCTTTTGGTACTGCTCGATGCCCTTTAAGGGGATACAGTCCTCCAGCATCGCCTTACGCGTGTAGTGGGGATGACATCTGTAGATATAACGGATCTTCTGATTTCCCTGTGCATCGCATACGGTGGTGACGGTATGGGAGATGACGTAGTTTGCCTCGATCCTCTTGTCCTTGAGCTCTCCCGCCTTTGCGGTGAAGGTCTCCCCCTCGTACTCAAATACGGTGATCTCAGCCTCCTCTACGGGGTCAAGCCCCAGGAATTCCTTGAAGGTATGGGGCAGATACCCTTTTTTGTAAAGCTGCTCAAAGGTGTAGTAATAGGGAGAGCCGTCCGGGTTGAGCCCCTCGTTGCCCTGGATCTCATAGGGGATGCCGTCGGCGCTGACACGGTCGTGATAGGACCCCGTGGTAAAGAGTCCCTGCTCCACCTGCACGATATAGCTCTTCTTGCCGTCGATAGTGCCGTCCTCCTTATAGACCACCACGGGCTCGGCACCGTTCATACGCACGTGGCCGTTGGAGACCATACAGTCCGCCTTGTGGCTTGCGGCATAGGACTCGTACATCACCTGCACACCGTTCATCGCGGCAATGTCCGTGCAGTCCAGAGCCCCGCCCTCACCAAAGTAAACGATGGTGGGATCATACTCGTAAGGCCCCACGGGGATCAGCCCGTGTGAGGCGTTGAGGGCATAGGTCCAGGAGGGAGCGCAGGAGTTGATCACGCGGTTCCAGCCCCAGCCGGTGGTGCCGGAGCAGGCCGTACCGAACAGGAGATTGTTCTTCTCCAAAAAGCGGGTGTCCAGAACCCCCGTCTCGCAGTCGTAGTATTCCATAATACGGTAGATGTTGCCCGAGGCGGTGTTTACGTAAGGGATGCCCCCGTAGAGCTTCCCCTCCTTGAAGGTGACAGGAGTGCCGCCGTTCTGCTTTGCCTCATAGCGAAAGGTCATATTGGGAACCCACTGAAAGGTGACGGAGAGCTTGACGAAATCAATGCAGATCTGTCGCAGCTCTTCGGTGGTCATGGAGGAGTTGGCAATGGGGATCGCCGCAAGGCGTTCGGGAGTCAGAGTATCGGCAACGGGATCGTAAACCGTCTTCTCCTCACTCTTTTCCTCCTCGGTCACGGCCGGTACCGTCTCCTCGGTCTTCGCCTCTGCCTCCGACGTTGCCGTCCTTGTCTGAGAGTCCGAGCAGGACGCTGCGGAAAGAAGCGTTAAAATAGATAAAAGCAATGCCAAAGCTTGTTTCATATCGGTTTCTCCTTCGATTTGATTGTCGAGAAGGGCGAATCATCCCGAATATACAACAAATCACCCGCATGCGGGTGATTTGTTTTTGGATCGTTATGCGATGGTTCCCTCGTAGGCCACGAGACGCTCACCGTTGCCGAGCTGGACCTCAACCTTCATCTTGTAGCCGCCCTCACGGTACTTCGCCATACCTGCGACGGGCACGGCGTCCTGAATATCGGCAGAGTAGAGATAATGGGGATGGATCAGCTTCACGTAGCGAAGCGCCTGGTTGCCTTCTGCGTCGGTAATGGTGGTAACCACGTGGGAGAGGACGTAGTTGGCAGTGATCTTCTTCCCTGAAAAGGTTCCGGTCTGCGCCACGAAGGTGTCACCCTCGTAGTCAAATTTCACCTCGGCCTTTTCTACGGGGTCAAGCCCGTGGAACTCCTTGAAGGTGTGGGGAAGATATCCGTTGGAGTAAAGCTGCTCAAAGGTATAGTAGAAATCGGAGCCGTCGCCCATTTTTCCTTCGTTACCCTGAATCTTATACTCGACGCCGTCGGCACTCACTCTCTTGTGATATTCACCGGTGGTGAAGAGTCCCTGCTCCACCTGCACGATGTAGCTCTTCTTGCCGTCGATGGTGCCGTCCTCGTTATAGACCACCACGGGATCCTTGCCGTTCATACGCACGTGGCCGTTGTTCACGAAGCAGTCCGCCATTTTGCTTTCGGCATAGGACTGATACATGATCTGCTCGCCGTTTGCCTTGGCAATATCCTTGCAGTCCAGAGAGCCCTCCTCGCCAAAGCGATAGATCTCGGGATCGTACTCGTAGGGGCCGACCTTGATCAGGCCGTTTTTCTGGGTCATATTGGCCGTCCAGGAAAGCTTTGCGGAATTGATCACGCGGTGCCATCCCCAGTCGGTGGTGCCGGAGCAGGCCGTACCGAACAGAAGCGGATTTTTGGCAAGCCACTTCACGTCCAGAACGCCCGTTTCCGTATCGTAGTATTCCAGAATGCGGTATACGTTGCCGGAGGCAACGTTAACGTAAGGGATGCCTCCGTGGAGTTTGCCCTCATAGAAGGGCATGTCGGTGCCACCTTGCTGGGTAGCGTGGGCAACAAAGTCCTGATTGGGAACCCACTGGAAGGATACAGACAGTCTCACGTAGTCTACGCAGATCTGACGGAGCTGTTCCGTGGTCATAGAGGAGTTGGCAATCGGGATCTGGGCCACTCTCTCGGGGGTCAGAGGATCGGACACCTTGTCATATACGACCTCGCCCTTTTCCTCGGTCTCCTTCTCCTCGGTCTTTTCGTCCTCTTCGGTTTCTTCTTCCTCTGCAGGAGTCTTTTGCCCTGCGGTTTCAGCGGGTGCCTGGGTGGCACTTTCCTTTGCTTCCTCAGCTCCGCATCCCACCACGGAAAGGAGCATCAAAAAGCAAAGCAGCATTGCGAGAATTCGTTTCATTTTTCCCTCCATATGAAAAAGTGTTTCTAACACATTATAGCATAAGAAACGGAGAAAAAAACAGATTCAGAATTCATAAAATTCCTATTTTTCTTTTGGTGCTTTCTCCTAAAAAAGATGAACGAAGCGTGAATATTTTCGTTTTTGCCAAAGAAAAAGCCATCTCCGAAAAGATGGCTTTTTCTTTGGATCAGGCAAGGGGCGCCTCATAGGCCAAAAGACATTCGCCGTTGCCAAGGAATGCCTCCACGCGGATCGTACAGCCCTCGCTCTGCCGATAGGGCTCGAGGCCCGCCACGGGGATCGCCTCGGAAAGATCCACCGTGTAGTGGTAGTGGGGATGCACCGTCTTCATATAGCGGAGCTTCTGATTTCCGTTTGCATCGGTGACTGTGGTGATCACGTGGGAGATGACGTAGTTGGCACGGAGAAGCTTCCCCTTCAGGTCGTCTGCCTTGGCATCAAAGACCGCGTTGGTATACTCCATGGTCACCTCGGCCTTTTCCACGGGATCCAGCCCGTGAAGCTCCTTGAAGGAGTGGGGCAAATAACCGGTGTTGAACAGGGTCTTGAAGGTGAAATAGTTCTCACTTCCGTCGCCGTATTGTCCGTCGTTGCCCTGAATGACGTACTCGATACCGTCGGCACTCACCCTCTTATGGTAAGCCCCCGTGGTATAAAGACCCTGCTCCACCTGCACGATATAGCTCTTGTCCCCATCGATGGTGCCGTCGGCGTTATAGACCACCACGGGGTCCTTACCGTTCATACGCACGTGGCCGTCGTTGACAAAGCAGTCTGCCATCTTGCTTGCGGCATAGGACTGATACATCACCTGCTCCCCGTTTGTCTTGGCAATGTCCCTGCAGTCCGGTGCCCCGTTCGCGCCGAAGCGCTCGATGGAGGCGTCGTACTCGTAGGGGCCGACCTTCAAAAAGCCGTGATGCTGGGTCATATCGGGAGTAAAGGAGATCTCTGCGGAGTTGACCACCCTTGCCCAGCCCCAGCCGGTGGTGCCGGAGCAGGCCGTGCCGAAGTGGCGCAGCTTATTAACAAAAACGGTCATATCCAGAACGCCCGTTTCGGTGTCGTAATATTCCAATACGCGATAGATGTTACCGGAGGCCACGTTCACGTAGGGAAGTCCGCCGTGGAGCTTGCCCTCGGGGAACTTGGTCACCGTGCCGCCACCCTGGTTGGCCTCGCACTCAAAGGTTCTGTTGGGAACCCATTGGAAGGAGACGGAGAGCTTGACATAGTCCACACAGATCTGACGGAGCTGTTCCGTGGTCATAGAGGAGTTGGCGATCGGGATCCGGGCCACTCTCTCGGGGGTCAGGGGATCGGATACCTTGTCGTATACGACCTTGCCCTCCTCCTCGGTCTTTTCTTCCTCGGTCTCGGCCTTTTCCGTCACGGGAGAGCTGACCTTGTCAGAAGCCTCGGTCACGCTTTCTGCGGGCTTTTCGGCCCCGCAGCCTGCCACGGAAAGAAGCGTCAAAAGGCAAAGCAGCATTGCGAGAATTCGTTTCATCGTTTCCTCCTAAAAAAAGAATCTACCCCATTATATCACGAAGGAAAAAGAAGGTGTAGATTCTTTTTTTACAAAATTGTCGGAAAGATTTTGGTGCAATCCCATAAAACTGATGAAGAATCTGTAAATTGCGTTTTTTTCAGTCTCGCGGAGCGTTTCGAAGCTTTTTCGGAGAAAAGCCGTAGACCCGCTTGAACTTGGTGCTGAAGTAATTGCTGTCGGAAAAGCCGCACCGTGCCGCAATCTCGGCCACGCTCAGGTCCTCGGAGGTCTTCAGGAGCTCCTCCGCCTTTTGCAGACGGATCAGGCCAAGATATTCCCGAAAGCCGAAGCCCGTCTCCTTTTTAAACAGGCGTGACAGGTGCGCGGCACTCACGGGAATCTCTGCGGCCACCTCCTCCAGAGTCAGATCCCGATCGAAATGCCCCTGCAGATACTCCGCCGCGCGGGAAACGGTGCTGTTTTCCCCGTCGGAGGTCTCGTATTGGTTGGGATGGCGCAGAATGAGATAGCACATCAGCCGCATCAGGCATAGGATGGCATCCTCGGAGAAGCGATCTCCCCTCTCCCATTCCTGCTCGATCTCCTCCAGAATTCCGCGGATCTGCTCCGTGATCTCCGAATTGCGATAAAGATAGCCCTGAGGCCGAAAGGCCGCAGGGATGAACTTGCGGGAGCAATTGATGAGAAGCCGCTCGTGTCCGCGATTCTGGTAGACCGTATGATGAATGATCCCCTCGGGAATGAGGATCAGATCCCCCACCCGGAGGCGGTAGGAGCGATCCGAAATAAAATACACACAGCTTCCCCGGGTGATGTAGTAGATCTCGTACTGATCGTGGTAATGGGTGGGATTGGAATAGGAGCCGTCGTCACTTGCCTCATCCCGATCGAATCGAAAGCTCCTCTTTTTCGTGTCGTTCTGTTTCATAGGCCCATTATATCAAAAAATCAAAGAAATTCAAGGGGACTGGTCATAAAAGTCAAGGAATTCTTTATTTTTTTGATATACAATGGAATCAATCAAACGGGAGGATATGAGAATGGAAATCAAAATCGCTTACATCGGCGGCGGCAGTCGCGGCTGGGCTTGGGGTCTGATGAGCGACCTTGCCATGGCGGAGGATCTGCAGGGCACCGTCGCGCTTTACGACATCGACCATAGCGCCGCCAAGGCCAACGAGATAATCGGAAACCGCTACAGCCCCAATTGGAAATACCGCGCCACCGAAACCATTGGAGAGGCCTTGGAGGGTGCAGACTTCGTGGTGATCTCCATTCTGCCCGGCACCTTCGAGGAAATGGATTCCGACGTGCACGCACCCGAGGCCTACGGCATCTGGCAGTCCGTGGGTGACTCCACGGGTCCCGGCGGCATCGTGCGCGCCATGCGTACCGTGCCGATGTTTGAGGTCATCGCCAAGGCCATCCGTCAATATGCCCCCAAGGCCTGGGTCATCAACTACACGAACCCCATGACCCTTTGCGTCAGGACCCTGTACCGCACCTTTCCCGAAATCCGTGCCTTCGGCTGCTGCCACGAGGTCTTCGGCACCCAGAAGCTCCTTGCTCGCGTGGTGAACGAGAATTTCGGCATCCTTCCGGAGCGAAAGGAGATCGAGGTGGAGGTGGTGGGGGTCAACCATTTCACCTTCCTGAAAAAGGCAAGCTGGAACGGACACGACCTCTTCCCTCTTTATGAAGGCTTTTGCGAGAAATACAAGGACGGCTATCCCGCTCCCACGGATCAGAACTGGATGAATAACTTTTTCCGCTCCGAGGAAAAGGTCAAGATGGATCTGTTTTGCCGCTTCGGGTCCATTGCCGCCGCAGGAGACCGTCATCTGGCAGAGTTCTGCCCCGGCTCCTGGTATCTGGAAAGCCCCGAGCGGGTCCGCGAAATGAAGTTTCGCTTAACGACCGTCCGATGGCGCAAGGAGCGCCTCGCGGAGCTTTTGGCCCAAAGCCGCGCTCTTGTCTCCGGCGAGAAGGAGATCGTTCTGAAGAAGACCGGCGAGGAGGGTGTCCGCCAAATGCGCGCGCTCCTGGGCCTCCGGGATCTGGTCACCAACGTCAATATTCCAAACGTCGGACAGATCCCGAATCTTCCCTTGGGAGCCGTGGTGGAAACCAACGCTCTCTTTTCCAAGGATGGGGTCAAGCCGCTGGAAACGACGGGTCTTCCCACCCCGATTCTGCCTCTGGTGGGTCGCATCGCCATGGAGCAGGAGGGGCTGAACGAGGGCCTTGCCAACCGCGACGTCGGCGCTATTCTGCAGCAGTTCACCCTCGATCCCCTGGTGCGGTGCCGACGTGCCGATGCCGAGGAGCTCTTTTTCAAAATGTGTGACAATACAAAGGAGTATCTGAGCGAATATGGATTTTAAATACGC
>JAFVYT010000042.1 GCA_017508505.1 Clostridia bacterium | reverse complement strand
GAAGATTTCATCGTTGCCGCGCAACGATTTCATTAAACCAACAGAAAAAGAGATAACATTTCGGCTACGAACCGATTTGTTATCTCTTTCTGTCGTTATAAGGGTTTGGGCTTAGCCCATATTTGCGTTTGACTAGTCAAAGGCGATGCTTGCACTTTGCTCAAAGCATAAACTCTCCGCTAAGAACATCACCCATTCTGACGAGGGTGCTTTTTGAAATAAGCGGGCTCAGGAGCCTCTTGCGGAAGGACTTTTTGGTTGAAATTTGAGAGAAGATGTGATATCATTGCTTATATTTGACGGTTTGCCGTTTTTTGCGGCAGGATCGTGAAAAAAGCGGACAGGAGGGACCGTATGGTTTTTGAATTGGATCGGGATGCTTTGGTGGAGGATTTCCGCCGATTGGTGGAGGTGCCGAGCCCCGTGGGATACGATCGGGAGCTGAAGCCCGTTTTGGAAAAAATGGCAGAGGAGCTGGGGCATTCGCTCCGCTATGACAATAAGGGTACGGCCTACCTTACTCTGGAGGGGAAGGACAACAGCAAAACGGTGATGATCGGGGCCCACGTGGACACCCTCGGCCTTACGGTAAGAGGGCTGGAGGCGAGCGGCCTGCTTCGGGTGAGTCGCTTGGGCGGAGGCTGCGTTCCGAGCCTTGAGGGAGAGAGCGTGACCGTGCATACCCGAGACGGAAGACGGTATACGGGCCTTGTAATCTGCCGCTCCCACTCGGTACACGTATTCGACGATGCCCACACGCTGGAGCGGAACGAATCCAATATACGGGTTTTGCTGGACGAGGACGTAAGCTCAAAGGAGGAGCTTGTTGCCCTTGGGATTCGGAACGGAGACGTGATCTCCATTGACCCCCATTTTGAATTGACCGAGGGCGGCTATATCAAGAGTCGCTTTATCGACGACAAGGGCTGTGTCGCCTGTTGCTTTGCCGCTTTGAGGTGGCTGAAGGAGAACGGGGCAAGGCCCCGATATAAAACGGTTTTTGCCTTCCCCTACTATGAGGAGATCGGTCTGGGAGGAGTCTTTGTTCCCGAGGGGGTATCGGAATACGTAGCGGTGGATATCGGGCTGATCGGGCCTGAGCTGGACGGAAACGAGCGCTCCGTGAGCATTTGTGCCAAGGATGCCCGCTTCCCCTACGATTACGCTCTGACCTCTCGTCTGATCGAGTACGCCGAGCGGGCAGGGTGCCGATATGCCGTAGACGTGTATCCCCGATACAGCTCTGATGCCCACGCCGCCGTCAGCGGGGGGAACGATTTGCGCGCCGCCGTTTTCGGAATGGGGGTGTATTGCACCCACGGCAGGGAGCGAAGCCATGTGGAGGGCTTTGAAAATACCGCAAGACTCCTTCTTGCTTATGTCTTGGGGCTTTGAGATACCGTTGAAGAGGGAGTTTTTCTTCAAAGGCCCCTTTTGGTACGAATCGGTTGCTCTTTCCGTCGCACTTTGATACAATGAAGAGCAGTGGGACGGTTTTTTGAAAAAAGATTGATGGCGATATTGCTTTCCATTCGCAATCATTATAATAAAAACTTGATACAAAGTAAGGAATCTCGATATGGAAAATACGACTCTCAAGGTTATGACCTTCAACGTTCGCGTAGACGTTGCGCACGATGGGATAAACTCATTTACAAATCGTTTTGACAAAGTTTTGGATACTGTAAAGAAAGAAATGCCGGATGTTGTCGGATTTCAGGAGGTTACCGAAAAGATGCGTCATCGCATCGTGGAGAACCTCTCGGGGTATACCTTTCAGGGATGCGGACGCGAAGCGGATTGTCACGGGGAAACGATGCTCGTTGCTTACAAAACAGCGGATGCCGAGTTGATATCGCTTGATAATATCTGGCTTTCGCCTACACCGCACGTTCCCGGGTCGACCTTCGGCGGAGATCAGAGCCCTTACCCGAGGATGCTTACCACACTGCTTCTTAAGCATCGCAACGTTTCCGAACCGTTTCGATTGATCAATACCCATCTCGACCATCGAGGAAAAGACGCAAGATATCTCGGAGCGATGGAGATCCTTCGGCTCATTTCGGGATATAAAGAAAGGTTTATTCTCATCGGCGACTTTAACGCGTTCCCGGACAGTCCGGAAATAAAGCTCATCACGTCGGAGCTCGGCAAAAGGGGAGCCATTGACTGTACCGAAGGACTGGAAGGAACCTTTCACGGCTTTGGGAAGCTTAGCGGTGACGCAAGGCAAAAGATAGACTATATCTTTACGGACTTTTCGTGTCAGAAGGCGTATCTCGTGGAGGATGCTCCGATAGACGGTCAGTACTATTCCGATCATAATGCGGTATGTGCGCTTTTAAAACCGTAGTCAAACGCGAAAGAGAAAATATTTTTTGCAAAACCGTAAAACCGATCCCTTCTCCCGTTCCCCTTTTTTGGTGTCGGGAGAGCCCGACTTGAAGAATGATCTTGAAGGAGAAATGATACGATGAAAAAATGGACTGTGTTGCTGATCGCCCTTATGATGCTGACGGTGCTTTCCTCCTGTAATCTGGAGCTGAGTGCGACTCTTGCGTCCGAGGAGCCCGAAACCGAGCTTGAAACCGAAGCCGCCGTCTCTACGGCAGAGCGCGTTACCGAAACGCTCGATGCTGCCTTGACTCTTGAGGGGACTGCGGGGGAGGAAAGCCTTGACAAGGATCAGACCGAGACTCTGCCGAAGGAAGACGAAAAGAAAGAGGATGAAAAGGAAAATCAGCAGGATACCGTGATCGTTCCCACTCCCGATGAGGGTCGGGAAGAGGAGAAGGTGGAGGAAGAGCTTGAGGCACCCCGAGAGAGCGTTCTGTACTTCATCAATACCAACGTCGACGGCAGATGGAATCAGAATTCTATTACCGTGGCTCCCAAGGAGATCTACGTCCGCGACGGAAAGCTCTACGCCAATTGCTTTATCGTCAACGGCTATTCCACCGTGGCAAACCCCGTGAACATTCTTGAGGTGATCATTATGGATCGCCACGGTACCGTGGTTGCCCACGATACCTTTCAGGAGCAGAATCTGAATATGGCCGCGCTCAGCTACGTGGAGCACACCTTTATTTTTGATGCTGCGGGGCTGGAGGGGACGTACGTGGATCTGTCCGACGTGACCCTCAACGCGAGATTCTCCGCCACACACTGATTCAGCATAAAAAGGGTGCCCGAATGCACCCTTTTTCTTCGGAGGGAGGTTTTTCGGAATGGAAAAGGAGCGCTTGGTTGCCTTGGTGACGGCGGCGCAGAAGGGTAATTCGGATGCGATGAACGAATTGTTCGGAGCGTTTTACAACGACGTCTATTACTTTGCTCTGAAAACGGTAAAAAATGAAGAATTGGCCTGCGACATTACCCAGGAGGCCTTTGTGGAGATCCTGCAGACCATCGGGGATTTGCAGGCACCCGCGGCCTTCGTGACGTGGATGCGGCAGATCACCTATCACCAGTGCACCCGTTACTTTAAAAAGAAAAAGGAGCTTCTGGTGGAGGAGGACGAGGACGGCAATACCGTGTTCGATACCCTTCGGGAGGAAAACGGGGAGTTTATCCCCGACGAGGCGCTGGACAAGGCGGAGTTTAAAAAGACGGTCCTCGCCCTGCTTGACACCCTTTCCGAGGAGCAGCGCAGCGCGGTGATGATGTATTACTTCGACGAGATCTCTGTCAAGGAGATCGCCGCCATTCAGGGGGTGTCGGAGGGGACGGTCAAGAGCCGTCTGAACTATGCCAGAAAATCCATCCGCGGTGCGGTGGAGGAATATGAGAAGAAGACGGGTGTTCGCCTGCACGCGGTACCCTTTTTGCCCCTTTTGCGCTGGGTGCTGGACGGTGCCTTCGAGGGTAGGATGCCTCTTGCCGCGGCAAAGACCGTGGCGGCAGGGGTCAGCACCGCGACGGGGTCCCGTCATGTACCGCGCCGCGCTTGATACCGCAGATGCGGCCGATTGCTGTTTCAGCAGTCTGCATCAGTGTCACGCTCCTCTTTCACTGCGGCGGATGAACTCTTCCTGTGCTGACGGCGAAAGTTCCGTAAAGCGGACGTTCCAGCCGCAAAGGCGTACCTGCAGATTCGGATACTGCTCCGGATGGATTTGTGCATCACGCAGAACTGCGGTATCCAATACATTGATGTGCACAGCAAAGCCGCCGCGACGGAAATAGGTTTTTATCGCAGAGAGCAGAACAGTGATACCGTTTTCACCGCGGACAGCGGATGTATGCAGATCAAGATCAACGATTGCACCGTTGGGTACATTGGCAGCATCGATGGTACTGACGGATAGCAGGTGAGCAGTGGCTCCCTCTTTGTCTGCACCGAAAGAAGCACCGGTATTCTGGGACAGCGGATCTCCGCGCCGACGTCCATCTGCAGATGCGGCAGTATGAAGACCGAAATCCAGTCGCCAGTCAATAGAGAACAGCCCCAGCCGCCAGACACCGCCTTTTGCGTTCGGTTTGCCGTTGATGCGATCGGAAAGATCCTGTACAATTTTTGCTGCAAGAGAATCGGACTGCAGATTTCCGTTTCCGTATTTGGGAAATTTGCGGAGTATCCGTTCCCGCAGAAGCGGATCATCTGCCCAATCACTGTCAAGCAGGGAAATAAACGCTGGGAGTGTCATGCGTTTGTCTTCGTAAACGAGCTTGCGAATCGCAAGGAGTGAGTCGACTGCCGTTGCAAGACCGAGGGCATTAACGGAAGAATTTGGGTACGGTGTTGCATTGTGACAGTATACGTCACCGCCGTTTTTCAGACAGCTCGGATAGGTCGAT
>JAFVYT010000041.1 GCA_017508505.1 Clostridia bacterium | reverse complement strand
GAATCAAGAGGGGAAAAAACGGGGAAAAACGCAGGATTTATGCAAGGTGTCAAAGTAAGTTTACAAGAAATGAAAAACAGATGAATTTCCCATTGGAAAGCAACACAGATTTTGCAGAAAAAAATATTTTGTGAATATATCGTTCCGAAAAATGGAAGTTTTGCCAAAATATTCATCATAATCCTACATAGCATGCATAAATGGCAGAAAGTATTCCCTTGTTTGTAAAAAATTAACAATTGCAGAAGCCAAAAGCGACGCGGGTGAGAGGTCATTGACAAAGAATCCCTCCGGGATTTATAATGAAGGAAAGAAAGGAAGGGCAAACGATGAAACGGATCCTGATCGAATTTTACTCCAAAAGAACTCCCGAAAACCTGATCTCTCTCTTGAACGAGCGCTTCGACGGGATCGTTTTTTTGTGCTTTCAAAACGATGCCTCCCCAACTCCTGCGGTGCAAGGGCGGATCCGTGAGGTGTCGGAAAAGCTACTGGGGCTCGTGCCCGAATTCATACAAATCTCATCTCCTACAGCAGAGGCAGTCATGGCGTGCTTTTTGGAGTTTATGGATCCCGAAAACCGTTATGACTTTGACATTACGGGGGGAAACGAAATCTTCGTGGCGTCTGCAGGGATGTTTCTGGCCACTCACCCCGAGCGCAAGCTCTATCTTCACCGATACGACGTGCAAAGCGGAGCAGCGGTGTTCCGCTATCCGCAAACGGATGGCGCTGAAGAGTGCTACCCACGGTATCTGAGTGTGCCGCAGATCCTTGCTTTGAACGGCACCCCTGCCCTATCGGCCCCCCGACTCGCTTTTGACTACGGGCCGCTTAAAGAGGAAATCCTGCGGCTTTGGAGGGCGGTGAGCGACGCGACGCGGGACTGGAACGCCTTTTGCTCCATCCCTGCGGAGACGGAGGGCCGCGCCTTGACCCAAAAGAGCCTCGGAGGGAAGGCGGCGCACCATACGGCCTACGGGCGCATTGCGAAGCGTCTGAAGGAGGCGGGAATCCTGATAAACGAGCGAGAAACCCAAAAAAAGAGCAAGCGGGTGATGGAGTTCGAGCTTTCTGTGGCAAGGGAGGCCCTTTTCCTTTATGAAAAGGCGGGTAACCTTTTGGAAAGCTACTGTGCCCTTGCCTGCCACGAGGCGGGGATCTTTCACGATCTGCGCATCGGGGTCACGGCGGACTGGAACGGGACCATTGAGGCGCCGCGGAGGCCTGATCCGAGAAACGAAATCGACCTTGTCCTGATGCATCGGAACCTGCCGATTCTGGCAAGCTGTAAGAACACCGTTCCCATCAACGATTACCTCTACGAAATCAGCACCATGGCCAAGCACTACGGCGGGTATTTCGCCAAGGGGGTGCTCTTTGCTACGGAAAAGGCATCGGCCACCGTAAAAGAACGGGCAAAGGAAATGGGGATCACCCTGATCGACGGCATCAAGGAGCTGTCCACCAAGGAGCTTGCCGAAAAGCTGACGCTTCACTTTGCATAAAAAAAGAATCGCTGCAATGCAGCGATTCTTTTTTTAATAACCGTAGCCCTTTTTCAAGACGGCAAGAAAGCCGAGGGAGACGAGGGTTGCCATTGCCTCTGCCAAAACGATGGAATACCAGATGCCGTCCACTCCGAATACAAGGGGCAGGAGCAGGATGGCACCGATCTGAAACACAAGAGTTCTCAGAAAGGAAATGACGGCGGAAACGGGGCCGTTATTCAGGGCAGTGAAAAATCCAGAGGCAAAAATGGCAAAGCCCGCAAAGGGGAAGGAAAAGGAGAAGATGACAAAGCCCCGATGGGTCAGAGCCAAAAGCGTCGGGTCGTACCCCACGAAGAGAAGAGACAGGGGCCGCGCCAGAATTTCTCCCAGGATCAGCATTCCGAGAGACAGTATTCCTACGATGACCACGCTCTTTTTGAGCAGACTCTTCAGCTCAGTACGATTTTCCGCACCGAAGTGATAGCTGAAAACGGGAGCGGTACCGAGAGAATAGCCGATGAAAATGCCGATGAAGATCATAGACAGATACATTAAAACCCCGTAGGCCGCGACGCCGTTTTCCCCTGCATACTGCATCAATTGGACGTTGTAGAGCATTCCCACAAGAGACATCGACACGTTGCTCATCAATTCCGATGAGCCGTTGGTGCAGGTTTTGACCAGCGCCTTCAGGTCGAAGCGAGGACGGGAAAAGTACAAAAGGCCCTTACGGTCAAGGAAGAAGTAGACGAGAGGAAAGACGCCCCCCACCAATTGGCTGATGGCGGTGGCAAGAGCGGCTCCCACGATCCCCAAAGGGAGAAGCCCCACGAGGACATAGTCCAGCACCATATTGGCAACCCCGGCGAAAACCGTAGAATACAGACCGAGCTTCGGCCTTTCCGTAGCAATGAAGAAGCTTTGAAACTCCATTTGAAGCATAAAAAACGGTAAGGCCAACAGAATGATGTTTCCGTAGGTGACGCAGTACTCCAAAAGCTCCCCCTCGGCTCCCAAAAGAGCGGCGACGGGGCGAAGAAAGACAAGACCCAAAGCGGCAACGGCCACCCCGAGGAGAAAGGAGACCAAGGTGATAAGGGAAAAGAGGCTTCTGGCCTTTTTCTCATCCCCTTCCCCGAGGGTCTTGGAGACAAGGGCACTCCCACCCGTGCCGAACATAAACCCGAAGGTGCCCAGAACCATCAAAAAGGGCATAATGAAGTTGACGGCGGCAAAGGGGGTCTTGCCTACGTAATTGGAAACAAAGAAGCCGTCTACCACTCCGTAGACAGAGGAAAAGACCATCATTGCAACGGACGGGAGGGTAAAGCGGATCAGGCGGCCATAGCTGAAGTGATCGGAAAGACGAATGGACATCGAAGGCTCCCGGGGGGTCAGTTCAGATTCACGAGGGTGCTCTCCCCCTCTGCGCCGTACTGAATGCGGTCTCCCGAGCAGTTCAGCGCATCCAGATACGCCAGATACTCCTCCTTGGAGGCAAAGGGTGCCTTATAGGCCTCCTTGATCTCAAGGGCGCGCTTGCCGCCGTCGGAAAGCAGGATGGCGAGCATCCCGAGCTGCCACTTGGCGGAGTCGACGCAGGCGGAGACGGGATCCGAGATCGCGTAATTGTTGCCGTGTCCGCGACCGGTGGCCCCTGCGGCATAGGGGTGGATTACGGGCATCACACAGCAAAGGTCGCCCATATCGGTGCTGCCTGAGCCCATAAAGTCCTTTTCATCGTAGGTCTGATGCGGAATGACGGCGGCGGCCGCCTCGGCGGCGACACGGAGCAGATTCTTGTCGTTGAGAAGGGGGGCATAGCCGGGGATATCCACAATGTCCACGTTTGTCCCAAGAGACAGGGCCGCACCGATGAGGGCGCGGTTTACCTTGCGGTTTGCCTTGGCAATGGCCTCGAAGGAGGCGCCGCGGACGTAGCTTTCCAGAACGGCCTTCTCAGGGATGGCGTTGACCATAGAGCCGCCGCAGGTAAGGATGGGATGGACACGGATGATATCCCCCTCCTTGAAGGTCTCGCGGATGGCGTTGACGGCATTCAGACCGCAGTTGGCGGCGTAGAGTGCATTGCGACCGCTCCAGGGGGCTCCCCCTGCGTGGGCGGCAACGCCCTTGTAGGTGATCTGCTTGGCAAGACAGCCCACGGAGCCACGGCGTGCCGAAAAGCTCCCCGAGGTGGTATGGACCATAAAGGCAAGGTCGACCCCGTCAAAATAGCCGCGGGCCAAAAACTCGGTCTTGCCTCCGAGATAGCGGATCTTCCCTTCCTTTTTCAAGCCGTTGCGGTACTCGATCTCCAGAAGCTCCTCCGCAGGGACGGCGCAAAGGCGAATCCTGCCACAGAGGCCATCCAGTACGCCGGGCTCCTTCAGGGCGGCGGCAAGGCCGATGAGGGCGGCGCACTGAGCGTTATGTCCGCAGGAGTGGACCGCGCCCGTTTCCGGATCCGACTCCGGATGGTCGGGACAAATGATAGAGTCCAGCTCTCCCAAGACGAGAACCTCGGGGCCGGGACGGCCCGTATCCAAAACGGTGTAAAAGCCGGTGATCCCCTCTGCCATTACAAGCTCATATCCCAATTCGCGAAAGGCCTTTTCCATATAGGCGGAGGTCTTGTATTCCTTATAGCCCGTTTCGGGATGCTCCCAAACGTAGCGCTCGGCGGCAAGGATCCTCTCCGTGTGCTTTTCTACGGCATCAATCAAATGCTTCATCGCTCCATCTCCTTTGATACGATCGTTTTTCTCATTGTATCACAACAAAACACGGGACGCAAGGTAAAAGCCTCTTTTTCCGTTTCTCTAATCAGGCCGCAGTCAAGAAAAAGGTGAGAAGAGAAAGCAAACGCAAGAACATTTTCAAATAATCCACCTTTTTGCTCGATCTTTCGGTTTACTTCCGTAAAAAAATAATCTATAATGGATTCACACGATGAATTCGTAAAACAAAAGGAAGAGCTGTGCCGATATGAAATTGACGATCGTTCGCCCCAAGGAGGGCCACAAGGCTTATGAAATTGCCGCCGAGGCCTTTGCAGAGCTTTTAAAAAAGACATCGGGAACGGAATGCGTGACCGTGACCGACGAGGATTTCTTTCGCAGCGGAGAAGGTCCTCTTACGGTGCTGATCGGCAGCGATGCGGTCAATCGCGTCACCGCCGAGCTTTCCCTATCCGGTAAGACCCCAGGCTTTGGGATCCGCTACGGCACCGACGACTACTGCATTCGCACCGTGGAGACGGAGGGGGAACGCTACCTGATTCTGGCGGGGGGCAGACCCCGCGCGACCCTTTACGCGGTGTACCGCTATTTCGAGCGCTTCCTCGGGTGCCGCTGGTTTTGGGACGGAGACCGTATCCCGACGGGCGAAATCTGCCTTGAGGGGATCGACCTTACGGAATCTCCCCGCTTCGACTATCGTGGTCTGCGCTACTTTGCCCACAGAAGCCTGCATCGCTTTCAGGCGGAGCATTGGAGCCTTGCGGATTGGCAAAACGAGATCGACTGGATGCTGAAAAAGCGTCTGAATCTTTTTATGCTCCGTATCGGAACGGACGATCTGTTCCAGAAGGCATTTCCCGACACGGTCCCCTACCCCGACCGTGACAAGCCCCTGCCCGAGGCAGGAGAGGGGTACGATGACAGAACCCTGTTTTGGTCTCTGGAATATCGGGGATGGCTGCGGAAAAAGATCCTGGAATACGCCTTTCAGCGGGATCTGATGCATCCCGAGGACTGCGGCACGATGACCCATTGGTACTCCCGCACGCCGATGGCCTTTTTGGAAAAGAAAAAGCCGAAGCTTCTGCCCCAGGCCACCGCAAGCTACGCCCAGCCTACGGGGCTTGTGTGGGACTTAAGAGAAAACGAAAACCGAAACGATTATTTCCAATTGACCGACACCCACGTAAAGGAATACGGCAACGGCGAGATCTTCCACACCATCGGTCTCGGGGAACGGAATTTCTCCCTCGACCGGGAGGAGAACCGCCGTATGAAGCTCTACGTTTACCGCAGGATCGCCGCCTACGTCAAGGAAAAATATCCCAATGCGCCCCTTTTGATCGCAAGCTGGGACCTTTGGATGCGCTTTACCCCCGAGGAGGTGCGGGAGCTGATCGCAGAGCTGGATCCCCGTCAGGCCATTCTCCTCGACTACACCTCCGACACCACCTATCACAACAACTTCACCGCCTGGGGGCTGAAGGGGAAATTCCCTTGGATCTTCGGCATCTTCAGCGGATACGAATGGGAATCGGAGATCCGCGGCTTTTACGAGCTGACCACCGAGCGGATCAAAATCGCCAAGGAGGATCCCTTCTGCCGCGGGGTGGTGCTGTGGCCCGAGCTTTCTCACGGGGATCCGCTGGTGAGCGAGTATCTTGCCCTGAACGCATGGGAGAAGGACACCCTCTCCGTTTCCGATTTTGTCAAACGGTACTGTGCCGACCGATACACCAAGGAAGCCGCCCCCGAGATGACCGAGGTCTGGCTTGAGGCGATGCCCATCGTCACCATGGCCGCCTGGAGCATGTACGACAATCTCAAGGGCTGCGGAATGCCCTTTGCCTACCCCGCAAGAAGGATCACCTTTGACCCGACGCGGATCGAGGAGTATCGGCTCAAATTGTCCGACCGGCCAAAATACAAGGCGCTTGCCGCCGCGCTTTTAAAGCGGCTTTCCAAGATTACGCCCTCGGACGGTCAGCATCGCCGCGACCTTTACGATCTTGCCAGAACGATCCTCGAGCGCTTTCTCGGTGCCGCAATCTGGAAGCTCCAAATCCTCTACCTTGAAGGAAGAGACGAGGAAGGGCTCCTTTCCCTGATGGATTCGATCGAGGCGCTTCTTAGGGCAATGACCGATCTGCTCGCCTCCCACGAGGACTTCTCTCTTTACGATTCTCTGGAAAAGCTCCGTCAGGTAACCGAAACCAACCCGAATTTCGAGGTCACCCTGAAGAATAACGCAAGCTGTCGCTACTGTCGCTCCTTCATCTACGAAAATGCCGAATACCTCTATCTGCCCGAGCTTGAGGCCGTATTCGCAGAGGTCAAGGAGGCGATCCGCACGGGAAGAGAGATCGACCGCGAGGCCATCTCAAAAAAGGAGGAGGCGATCCGCAGAGCCTATATGGCACTCCCCTTGGCCGAGATGGAAAAAAAGAAAAAGCTCCGTCCCTTTGCCGAGGTCGCGAAAAGAGCCTCCGAGATCCTCGAAAAAGCCGCACTTTCGTAAACACGCCGCCAAAAAGAAAAGTCAAAAAAATCCATCGCTTCGGCGATGGATTTTTGGTATTTCGAAAAAAAGCAGTATGGTCCCAAGCCTTGCGGATGGCGTCGCGCTCTTGCAGAAAAATGAAATCCACCCATCCGCGAATCACAACGGATTTTATCGTCAAAGGCGATTTTGCCCACCCGTTGGGGTGGATTTTGCAAAAAAAGACCTTGTCTTTCGACAAGGTCTTTTTTTGAATTATAACGCAAAATTGATACAAGAAAGACTTTACCCTAAAAATGGGGGGTAAAGTCTTGCACGGGTATTTTGCGGGTTTCAAGTTCAATTACCATTGTTTTTTGCACATTAATGCTGTATAATCCCCTTGAAAAGTAATGTAAACATTGACTCTTTTGAGAATTCTTGATATAATAAATGAAAAGATTATCTGTCACCGGAGGCTGTGTACCGTAGTACCGTAAAGCCGGATTAGGTGTCCAAGTGAGCTTGGGTTATTGTGTTGCAATAGCCGAGGCTCTG
>JAFVYT010000040.1 GCA_017508505.1 Clostridia bacterium | reverse complement strand
GTTTTTTCATTCATATTTTCGAAGAAAATATATCATAGGCAAAGCCTATATCACTCGTCGTAAGACGAATATCACAGATTTGCATCGCAAATTGATTTCATTGTAGGTTGGGATTATCCCTAAGACCAACCTACTAAAGGGTCTTTTTTTATGCCAAAAGGCTGCCTTCCTTTTCGTAATAGAAAAAGCTTGGCTCCAGGCGCAGGGTGTAGTACCAGGCGTCGCCGTTTTCGCTTGCCTGCAGGTAGCGATTGTCCTTTTTCTCAAGCTTTGCCACTCGCCCCCACCATCCGCTGGGCTGATCGTCAAAGCTGTAATAAAAGCCCGTCTGAGTACCGTCGTGCTTTTCTCTTGTGAAGCTGAAGATCACCGTGCGACGGGAATCGGCGGCGGTTTGATAAAAGATCAATTCCAGCCCGATTTCGTCGATGGCCCGCCTCAGAGTCTCGCTTTCGATCTCGACTCGGTCGTCCGTTTCCTTGGTAAAGGAGACCAGCTTCTTTTCCCGCGGGGGCTTTTCCGCCGTTTCGGTCTCGTTGAGGCTTTCTCCGTTTTCCTGCTCTTCCTCGAGATATTCCACCGCCACGTAGATCCGCTCCTCCCCAAAGGCCTCCATCTCTCGGACGCACGCAAGGAGCAGGTCGCGGTTTTCCGCTACGGTTCTTCGGAGCTCGTTTGCATTCTTCGCCTCCCTTGCTTCGGCGCAGGAGGGAAGAAAAAGCAGAGCAAGAAAAAGTGCCGTCAGGCGATGCTTCATTTCTTTTGCCTCCCGTATTCCATCATTCCCGTTTCGTAAAGACGTTGGCATTCCGCCGTTTTTTCTCCCGACTCATCCTGAACGACAAAGGGGCGTCGGGTCAAAAGTCCGGGTCTGGCTCCCTTGACGGCACGCACCAGAATCAAGGAGGGGATGCTGTCAGGCTTCGGGGTGACGAAGACGACGTCCTTCGGCTCCAGAAGATTCTTCTTTAAGGAGAAGAAAAGCTCCGCCATCCGATCCAGTCGGTACACGCAGAAAAACTCCCCCTTGTCCTGCAAAAGAGACGCCGCAGAGCGGCAAACGTCCTCGATATCGCAAAGGATCTCGTGACGGGCGATGCGCTTTTTTTCATTCAGATTTTCCTTACCCGATTCCTTTTTCATATAGGGAGGGTTGCAAAATACGAAATCGCAGGGGGAGGGGACGAGGCGTGCGGCCTCCTTCAGGTCTCCGCAAACGACGTCTACCCGATGGGAAAAGCCGTTCAGGGCAAGGTTCTCCCGTGCAAGGCTCGCGTAGTCCTCTTGGATCTCAATGGCGTAGAGATGCTTGAATTCCTTATGAATGGAAAGAAGCAGGGGGATGATTCCCGTGCCCGTTCCGAATTCCACACCCACCTTATTTTTTCTTGTGCGGATGAACGCGGCAAGGAGCACCGCGTCGGTTCCGAACAAAAAACCGTCGCTGTGCTGATAGATGGAATGTGTGTCGTCCAGGGTGTGAAGAAGCTTTGCCATAAAAAGCCTTTCCGATGTTTTCTGAATTCTTACTTTCTTGTCTTGAAAAAAAGAGGGGAATATGTTACCATAGAAGCACCACGAATAAGGAGTGTTCCATGGAAAAGATTTATACCATACCCGTCAACGAAGCCTTTGACGAAAGCGGCTCCTGCCCCTTCTGCCGAATGAGGGAGAAATTGGAGGCCAACGAGATCGACCTGATCCTCGGCGCGTCTATGATGGAGCCTGAGATCCGCATCAAAACCAACGAGAAGGGCTTTTGCGACCATCACTTCCATCAGATGTTCGACGCGCAGAAGCGCCTGCCTCTCGCCCTGATGCTGGAGAGCCATCTGGACGTGATTCGCAAGGAGTGCGCCACCCCGAAGATCACTCTGAAGGAGAAGCTTTCCACCGTGGCCGAGCATACGGATTCCTTCTGCAAGACCTGCTACGTTTGCGAGCGGGTGGAGTTCCATTGGAGCAAGATGTTTGAGACGGCGTGCCTTTTGTGGGATATGGACGTCGAGTTCCGTCGGAAGATGGAAAAGCAGACCTATTTTTGCCTGCCCTGCTATACGCGCTTCCTTCGCACCGCAAAGCTCTTCATCCCCAAAAAGAAGCTCGGTGACTTCTTGGATGCTGCGCAAGGGGTAGAGATGAAGTATCTGGACGAATTAAAGGGAGACGTTTCCCATTTTTGTCGCAAGTTTGACTATCGCTTCAAGGAAGAGCCTTGGGGCAATGCACGGGATTCCGTGGAGCGCGCCATCCGCTTTCTCTCGGGAGAGGCCGCGCTGAAGCGGGATTCCTCCGAGGAATAAGGCTTCCCTGAGAGGCTGTGACAAATTTGAGTTTTTCACAACCCTTTGGGCTTGTCAGAGCAGGAAAAGGCGGGAAAAAGGTGATTTTCATCGTACTTTTTCACATTTTCACAACGTTTTTCACAAGTGCCTGTGGAAAACTCGAAACGAAATCATTAAAATTTGAAGCTGAAGGGTGAGGTTGCAAAGGCGTTGAGGCTCTCGTCTCCGAGAATGCCCGCCTTAAAATTGTAGTAGCCCTGTGCGGCGATCATCGCCCCGTTGTCCCCGCAGAGGGAGAGGGGCGGCAGATACAGCCTTGCGCCGCACGATTCACAGACTCTTTCTGCGGTTTTGCGAATGTGGGAGTTGGCCGCAACGCCCCCTGCCAGAACAAGGCTTCTGTGAGGATAGGCGCGGAAGGCGTTTTCCAGGCGTGATGCGATCCCGCGGCAGACGGCGTCCGTAAAGGAGGCGGCGAGATCCTCGGGAACGATGGGCTCTCCCGTCTGATTTTTGTTGTGTACGTAATTGATGACTGCGGTTTTGAGTCCGGAAAAGGTAAAGTCAAAATCGTGGTCCCGAATGGCGGCAGAGGGGAAGGGAATGGCCTTTGGGTCGCCGATGGCGGCCAGACGGTCCATCTCCTTGCCTCCGGGATACCCGATCCCGAGGACCCTTGCAGCCTTGTCAAAGGCCTCCCCCGCAGCATCGTCGCGGGTGGCACCGATGAGGGAAAAGGCGGTGTAGCCCTTCACCTCCACAAGGGAGGTATGTCCACCGCTCATGACAAGAGCCAGAAACGGCGGCTCCAATTCAGGATAGGCGGTGTAGAGCGCTGCGATGTGTCCCTCGATGTGATTGACGGGGACGATGGGAAGGTCTCGTGCAAAGGCCAGAGACTTGGCAAAATTCACTCCCACCAGAAGCGCACCGATCAGACCGGGGCGGTTGGTGACGGCGATGGCGTCGATGTCGTCCAGGGTCGTGCCGCTTTCCCGAAGGGCGCGTCTTGCCACGTCTACGATGGCCTCCGTGTGGGCACGGCTGGCGATCTCGGGAACCACTCCTCCGTAGCGGTGGTGAATGTCGATCTGACTGAGCACCACGTCCGAGAGGATCCTGCGACCGTCTTCCACGACGGCGGCGGCGGTTTCGTCACAAGAGGATTCAAAGGCTAGGATTTTCATAGGGTTCTTCCTTTTATTGTTTTCATTTGGTTCACAGAGCTTTGACATACTGTCTTACAGCTTTTTTTGATACAGGATCGCGTCCTCCCGCGGGGCGCTGTAGTAGCCCCTGCGCTCTCCGACGGTAAGAAAGCCCGCGGCCTCGTAAAGAGCACGCGCCGCTTCGTTTCCTCTTCGCACCTCCAGAAAGACTGCCTCGCATTCCGCGGCTGCGGCCTCGGCAAGGAAACGCTCAACCAGAGCCTGTCCGAGCCCTCTTCTGCGATATTCGGGAAGGGTTCCGATGCGAAGGATCTCTCCCTGGCCGAAGCCGAGAGAGGCGATCAGATACGCGGCGGGTTGACCGTCAAAAAGGGCAAGGTATCCGATGCCGATGGGGGACTGAAGGTGCTCGGTCAGAGCCCTTTGACTCCACGGATCGGAGAAGAGGGTGCGCTCCCCCTCGGCGATCATCGCGGCATCCTCCGCCTTCGCCGAGCGGAGACTAATCATGGAGCACCCCTTGGTCTGCGAGGCGCTCGAGCCCCGCAAGGATTGCCCTTGCCGCCCTTTCGTAGGCGGCCTCGTCCCCACCGAAGGGATCTCCCACCTCCATGGGGAGGGTCAGGGTCTTCTCGGAACAGCCGAAGCGCTGCACGAGCATTCTTCTGTGGTTTTCCGTGACGGTCAGCACCAGATCCGCCCACTCGATCATTTCCCGTGTGACGGGTTTGGCGCGGTGTTCGAAGCCCTCGATTCCAAAGACGCGTGCCAGCACCCGCTTCGCATTTTCCGCCATAGGCGAGCCCGGGTTGGCCGCAAGTCCCGCGGCATCGCAGGAGAGGGCAAGGCCACGATCCCGCCCCAGCTTCTCGCAAAGGGCAAGGGCCATAGGAGAGCGGCAGGTGTTGCCGGTACAAACAAATAAAATTCGCATTGCGATTCACCTCACGGCTTATTCTAACACAAAGATGAAAAAAATACAATCATTGTTTTCAAGGAGAAAAAGATGAAAAAGAAGGAGCTTGTCATTCTCTGTGCCATTCTTGCCTTCGCTCTGGCTTTGGGCGGCGTGGTGCTGGCATGGGTGCTGCGCTATCGGGCGCAGGGGATCTCCGAGATCCGCGAAATGGAGGGGACGTATACCTTCAACGGAAAGCTTCTGCTTCCCGAGGAGGGGACGACGGCCCTGCGCTACCTTCCTTACGGCAACCGCGTGTATGAGGAGGTGGAGCAGAAAAGCCTCGACCTTGGCGCCTTCGGCTTTGAGGGGGTCGATTTTCCCTATTATCGGGTGGAATCCACCGACGATCGGGGAGCTGTTTTCGTCAATTATTACCCCGTAGACCCTGCCTACGAGCCCTTTTGGCCCGTTTGTATGGGGGACCGACTTGTCTACGTTGCCGAGGACGGAAAAAAGACCCGTATCCATCCCGACGAGAACCTTTCCTATCCGATCTTTGCGGACTCCGTTGAGGGGGTGGATCCCTACGGCACCGACGTGATCGCCTTCTCAGCCAACGCCTCCTGGGCCGTTGCGCTGGACGGCACCGCCGTCAAGGCCTACAGGACCGATCCCGCAAACGACAGTCTTCGGGTGGTGGAGGTGGATCGCTATTCTCTGGAGTCCTACGGGACCGAGGTAAAATTCGGTGCCTTTTTGGGAAACAGCACCGCGTGGTTTACCGTGACGGGCAAGAAGGGCGTGACCTATCTTGCCATCGATTTTGCCGCAGAGGAGGTAGCTCCGAGCCTTTTGGACAAGGAAGGAACGTATTCCGAGCCCGTCAGCCGTCTGTTCGTACAGCGTCTTGATCCCGAGGAGGAAAAGGATGCCCCGACGGCCGTCTGGTGCCACGTGCTTTTGGGGGAACAAAAGCGCGGAAAGCTCTCGGAGAATTTTGAGGAGCTCACCCTTCTTGCGGTTTCTCCCGACGGCACCTACGCTCTGTTTCGCGCCAAGGGTGAGGCAGGGGAGAAGACCCTGGTTCTCACGGAAAAGCGCTCCTTTGCCCTGGAGGATGCCCTGAAGGAGGGCGAGGAGCTGATATGCGTGGACTTTATTTACGAAAACGTGCTTCTTTTGACCCTGAAAAAGGCGGACGGTACCGAGCTTTCCCGCCTTGTAAAGATCTGCTTCTGATGGGTCGCCGCATTTTTTTCGATCTGGACGGAACCCTTTCCGATCCTGCGGTGGGCATCACCAATTCCGTGGCCTACGCTCTGCGCTCCTACGGCATTACACCCCCACCGCCCGAGGCGCTCTACCCCTTCATCGGCCCGCCTCTTGTGGACTCCTTTGCCAAATACTACGGCTTCCCCCGAGAAAAGGGCTATGAGGCGACCCGTCGCTTTCAGGAGTATTTTTCCCAAAAGGGTATTTTGGAAAACCGCCTTTACGACGGGGTTCCCGCCCTTCTCTCCACCCTTCGGGACAGGGGGTGCTCCCTCTATCTTGCCACCTCCAAGCCCGAGGTCTTTGCGGAGCGCATTCTGGAGCATTTCTCCATCCGCTCCTATTTTGACGGGGTATACGGGGCGACCATGGATGAAAAGACCCGCAGTCATAAGGATGCGGTTCTGGCTTACGCCTTGGAAATGAGCGGTGCCGACCCTGCCGCGTCCTTTATGGTGGGAGATCGGGAATACGACGTTCTCGGAGGCAGAAAATTCGGAATGACCACCGTGGGCGTTTTGTACGGCTTCGGAGACCGAGCGGAGCTGGAGCAGGCGGGGGCCCACTATATTTGCGATACCATAACGGAGCTTTTGGAGGTACTTCTCAAGTGAAACGCACGCATCTTGTTTTGATTCTGATTGCGATCCTTTTGGCCTTGCCGTGTCTTTCCCTGTCTGCGGGGGCCGAGTCGGAGACTCTTTCTCTGACCCCCTCTTATCCCGCTTTGACCGACGGACGGGAGGGGACGAGCGCTTCCGTGAAGGAGGTGACCCTGACCGCATCGGAGCCCATTACCTCCCTTTACCTTCTGTATTACGACACTCCCACGGATTTTGTGATCCGTTCGGGCGAGGTGGAAAAGACCGTGGAGGGGGCGTATCTGCGCCGCTTCGTGGAGCTGGAGAGCTTATTGGAGACGCCTGCCGAGACCCTGACGTTGACCTTTGCGGACTCTGTGCGCCTTCTGGAGATCTACGCCTTCTCGGGAGAGGTGCCGGATTGGGTGCAGATCTGGGACGAGCCCTGCGAAAAGGCAGACCTATGCCTGATGACCACCCACGCCGACGACGAGCAGCTCTTCTTTGCGGGGATCCTGCCCTATTACGCGGGGGAGAAGGGGTACGAGGTTCAGGTGGTCTACTTTACGGATCATAAGAACGAGCCCCTGCGCCGTCACGAGCTGCTTCGGGGCCTTTGGACGGTGGGGGTGCGGCATTACCCCGTCATCAGCCCCTTTCCCGATCTTTACAGTGAGGCCGAGAGCGTCGCGGAGAACCAGTTTGCCACCCGTGGCTTCGATCGGGAGACGGTGATCGGCTTTCAGGTGGAGATGCTTCGCCGCTTCCGTCCCTTGGTGGTGATCGGACACGATCCCGAGGGGGAATACGGCCACGGTCAGCACAG
>JAFVYT010000039.1 GCA_017508505.1 Clostridia bacterium | reverse complement strand
TTTCTTCTCCGCGCAAGATAGGTATAGCAGTCGGTCTTGCCTCACACTCGGCGGAAAGCAGAAAGGGCGCGGCGGGCATCAGAAAACGGATGCTTTCCTCCGTCCTCTCCGCCTTCATCTCCTCCGATTCCAGATCGGCGCCGGTGGCAGACCAGGTCTTGACCTTCAGACCCGTCTCGGGGGGGAGGGTGACAGTCACCTCGGTGCCCGCAGGGATGGAGGCGACCGATTCCGTGACGGTCTTGTCCAGATAGCGGATCACAAAGCCCTCGGTGCCGCTGAGGGTCAATTCATACTCGGCGGGCGGGGGCGGCGTTTCCGTCCCCCCCTCGGCCAAGGCCGAGGTGCCGAAAAGAGACAGGGCAAGAGCCAAGATCACAAGAAAGAAACAGGATTTCAATCGTTTCATACAAGATTTCCTTTCCTTCAGGATAAAAAATGAATACCCACACATCTTACGGGGAAAGGTAAAAAGAAAAAGACTCAGAAGGGTTTTATGAAAAAAAGCTCATACATTACCCAAGAGGCGCTGGACAAAAGGATCGGTGCGGCGCACGCCTTCGACATCAAAAAAAGGCCGATCACCGTGGGCGGAAGGCAGGGATGGGCGACCTTCATCATCGGGTACACGGATCAGGCGATGACGGAGCGGACGCTGTATGCCCTGCAGGGCGTACCCCAAGAGGAGGAGATCACATCCATGGAGGCTTTGATGGCGGGCCACTTAAGCTTTGCCTCCTCCGAGGTGGTGTACGATATCGAATCGGCGGCGCGAGAGGTGCTCCGCGGAAGTGTGGTGCTCCTGCTTGAGGGTGTCGAGGGCGCCTTGGTCGCGGATGCTCGCTCCTTTTCCATGCGGAGCACCCAGGAGCCGGAAAAGGATCGGACCTTGCGCGGGCCGCACGTGGGTACCAACGAAAGCCTGATCTCCAACCTCGTACAGATCCGACGGCATCTGCGATGCGCCACTCTGCAGACCGAGCGCTTTCTTTTGGGAGAGGCGACCACCACGGAGGTCGCGGTACTGTCCCTTTCCGGTCGAGCGGACGAAAAGCTTCTGGATACCGTGCGACACCGTCTTCAAAATGCAAGGGTCACTGCCCTGACCCTGACACAGGAGACCCTCGCGGGGATCCTGGTGCCTCAAAGAGGGCTCGGGCTGATCAACCCCTTCCCCAGAGTGCGCTACACGGAGCGTCCCGACGTAGTGGCGGCAACTCTGATGGAGGGCAAAATCGCGGTGCTGTGCGACAATTCTCCGTCGGTAATTCTTTTGCCCGAGAGCGTGTTCGACTTTTTCGAGGAGGCGGACGACTACTACTTTCCTCCCGTGACCGCAAGCTATCTGCGGCTGGTGCGGATCTTCGTTTTCTTATCCTCGGTCTTTCTGATCCCCGGGTGGCTTCTGGCGGTGCGGTACGCAAAAAACGTCCCCCACACCCTGCACTTTATCCTGGCCGAGGACGGCTATGCGGTGCCGCTGTTTTTGCAATTTTTGATCATCGAGCTTGCCATGGACGGACTGAAGATGGCGTCCCTGAACACGCCCAGCACCCTTTCGGGCTCCTTTTCCGTGATCGGCGGACTCCTTTTGGGAGAGTATGCGGTCAAAAGCGGGTGGTTTGTCCCTCAGACCATCCTCTACTCCGCCTTTACGGGGATCGCCAACTTCGTTCCCACCAACTACGAATTGGGCTACAGCTTCAAGTTTATGAGGATGAGCCTGATCTTCGCGGTGGAATGGTTCGGACTATGGGGGCTGATCGGAGGGTGCGTTTTGTGGCTCGGGCTTCTCGTTTCTACGAAAAGCATAGGAGGAACGGGATACCTTGCCCCGTTTTTCCCCTTTGATCCGAAAGGGATCACACGCTTATTTTTCCGCCACAGGAAGGGAAAGGAAGAACTGCCCCATTAGAAAAATTTTGCCGAAAACAAAACGCTTTCGGCAAAATTTATGATCTTATGATAGAGTCTCTGAGAAATTACTCAGCAACGTACTCGGCATTCTCCGCAACGATCTCGCCCTCTTCCTCTGCGGCGGCCTTCTCCAGAAGGGAGCGCATGGAAAGGCTGACTCTGCGGGTCTCGTAGTTGATGTCAACCACCTCAACCTGAACCTCGTCGCCCACCTTGAGAACCTCGGCGGGATTTGCAATCTTGTGATCGGTGATCTGAGAGATGTGGATCAAGCCGTCAATGCCGGGGATAAGCTCGGCAAAGGCACCGAAGGTGGTGAGGCTGACGATCTTCACGGTGGCGACGTCGCCTGCCTGATACTGATCGCGGATCAGAGTCCAGGGGTTGGTATCCTCGGTCTTGTAGCCAAGGCTGATTTTATGGGTCTCGGGGTTGATCTCCTTGACGAAAACGGTGATCTCGTCGCCGATACTGACGACCTCGGAGGGGTTCTTGATCTTCTTCCAGGAAAGCTCGGTGATGTGAACCATTCCGTCCACGCCGCCAAGATCAACGAATGCACCGTAGGAGGTGATGGACTTCACCTTGCCGGTGTAAACCTTATCCACGGCAACCTCTGCCCAGAACTTCTCCTCGAGGGCCTTTTTCTGCTCACGGAGAACCTCACGAATGGAAGCAACGGCTCTCTTTCTGGCGGGATCGATCTCGACGATCTTGAAAGCAACCTCGGTACCCAGCATGGGGTCGAGGGAGGCGCCCTTGGGGGAGCCGGTCAGGGATGCGGGAACAAAGTAGCTCTGCAGCTCGTCGGAGACGAGGATGCCGCCCTTAATGACGCTGGTGACCTTACCGGAGA